>SLKF01000076.1 GCA_007134725.1 Clostridiales bacterium
CCGCGGCAATTACACCTAAAATCATGGCAATTACCCCAAAAACGGTTTGGGGTTTTTTCTTTTTGTAAAATAAGAGTATTCTAGGATGTGGAGGTGTATTGATGAACGATATGAAATCCGTTATCGGAAGAGGAGGATTTTCTCACAGGAATTAGCGTAATCCCTTATCCTTCGGGTATATTCATAGCTATAGAATTAAATGCTCTGTGAAAGGAAGTGACCGAGTGAATCCGGCAAAATCATTTAAAGATCGGTTGTTGGGAGAAGAGATCAGCCTACCGGTTGGTGAACTGGGGGAACCAAATCCGATTCAAGTGTATTACACCTATTATGTGGGAAAACCCGAATCCCATCGGTTGGAGTTTCAACAAAAAGGTCGTGTGAAATTCGAGATATTCCTTCCACGCTACAGCGAGAATATTTCACGAATCTGTGGGATGGAAAAGGACCTGAAAAATCCAGAGGGTGAATGTGAAATTCATCTGGGTTTCATAATCAGGTTGCTTCTTCTTTTCAAAGCAGGTCGACCGGTTGTATGTCGGGATCTGTTCGTAGGACCGGTATCTGAATTGAAGTTGCAACGTGCGGAAGCTGCATCCGCATACCTGTATCGATTGGTTTCCTGTGTTAAAGGAGAAAAAGAGTCCATCGCATTCATATCCTCGCGCCGGAGTAGGCAGTCCGCTACATTCAGGAAGGGGTCAAGTGAAGAATTGAATTGGTTGATATTAAGTCCAAAGTCTTTTACAGAACTTGTGCAGGCTCTCCGAATTTTTATGGACAGCCCTGTATTCCCCAATATTGAAAATCAAATTTGATGATCAAGGAGGAAGAAAAATGAATATATCAAAGGACGTTAAAGATTTGCTGAAAAATGAAAAATTATGTACCCTGGCAACTTGTGTGGAGAATAGTCCCTATGTATCCCTAATGAATTTTACCTATGTGGAGGAAGGAAATAAAGTGATCTTAAGCACGAGAAGAAACAGTAAAAAATATGAAAATTTTATTAAAAACAAAAAAATCTCATTGTTGCTATTTTCCATATCTTCGGGACTCAGTGCTACTTTTCTTGGAACCGCAATGACCACGGAAGGCAAAGAAGAAAAGCACTATCGGGAACTGCATATGCAAAAGAACAATATGCCTCAGTTCATCCTGGGCGAGGACATAGGCTTAATTGTTTTCCACATTGAACAGATCATCGTCTCCAATAGACAGGACCAGGTGACCTATATTAACGACGCTGGGATTACTGATAAGTAAGATTTCTTTAGTCGGGAGTTTTTCAGGAATTAGTGTAATAAATAAATTAAAATATAAAGTATTTTTAATTTTCAAAAAACTATAGACGGGAACAAAAGATCCTGATACAATATATCAAATCACATCAATATATATATTGGATCAATGCAGAGAAGGAGAGCGTATCTTACGATCAGCTTAAAGAGAGTCGGCGTTTGGTGAGAGTCGATAGTGAAGAGAAGATGCTACTAGCTCCGGAGTACCGCTTTTGAAAATAGTAAAAAGTGGCGGATGGATTCCGTTAAAAGTCCAGGCAGAGCCGAAAGAGAAACTTATTGCGATGATCGCAATGGGTAATTAGGGTGGTACCGCGAATATGATTCGCCCCTGAACAAACCGTTCAGGGGTGTTTTTTTATATAAATTGACAGTTTTTTAAGTCAACTAACCATGAAGGGATGTGTTACTATGAATTTTATTATGATTTCACCGTATTTTCCTGCGAACTATACCAAGTTTTGCAAAGCTTTAAAGATGAAAGGGGTCAATGTCCTGGGTATTGGCAATGAATCATATGACGCACTATCCCGGGAGTTGAAAAACGATCTTACGGAGTACTATAGGGTGGATGATTTAGAGGATTATGGTCAGGTATACAGAGCCTGCGCTTACTTCGCTCACAAATACGGCAGGATAGACAGAATTGAGTCCAATAACGAGCACTGGCTGGAAACCGATGCCCGCCTACGAACAGACTTTAACGTGAAGGGATTAAAATCCGAGGAACTGGTGGTGATGAAACACAAATCCCGAATGAAGGCGGTCTTTGAGAAAGCCAAAGTCAAGGTAGCGCCGGGGATAGTGGTGAAAAAAACAGAGGATGCCACCGCATTCATCGCCAAATATGGTTTTCCCGTTGTTGTAAAACCGGACTGCGGGGTAGGGGCGGCAGGAACTTTTAAGCTATGTTGTCAATCAGATTTGGAAGATTTTCTGGCCTTGGAGCGAGACACCGATTATTTTATGGAGTCCTATGTAAAGGGCGAAATTATTACCTACGATGGATTGACAGATCAGGACGGAAACATCGTGTTCTATTCCTCTATGATTTTCAGTGAAGGCATTATGGAAGCGGTAAATGATAATCTGGATCTGTCCTATTATATTCCGAGAAAACTTCCAAAGAAGATCGTGAAAGCGGGAGAACGGGCGGTGAAGGCCTTCGGACTGAAGGAAAGGTTCTTTCATGCGGAGTTCTTTCTCACTGGGGACCAAGAGGTGTATGCTCTGGAAATCAATATCCGGCCTCCGGGGGGCTTGACGGTGGACATGTTTAATTACGCCAATGACATCGATATTTTCCATCAGTATGCCAATGTAGTCACAGACAATACTTTTACGGCGAAGATCACCCGTCCCTACAACTGTTTCTATCTGGGCAGAAAAGACAGCTATGCCTACAACGTAACCCCGGAGGAAGTGGTACAGCGCTTTGAGGACAAGATTGTGTATCACAGCCCCATCGCATCTATTTTTTCCGCAGCAATCGGAAATTACGGAATTATTGCTCGCACCACAACCCTGGAAGAAGGTTTCGAGATCATCAAGTTTGCCATGGCAAAGCGGGGAAATGAGGAGGTGGCCGGATGAAGGCCGAATATTACAAAGGATACAGTCCATCATTGAACCGGGAGATGGAATTCAAGGTGTATGGCCACGGAGGAAAACCCTTTATAGTCTTTCCCTCTTCCGGAGGAAGGTTTTATGAATATGAAGATTTTGGGATGGTTGAGGCCTGCCGATCTTTTATAGAGGAGGGTAAAATCAGGCTTATTACACCGGATAGTGTTGATAAAAATTCGTGGCTTAACCGGGAAGCGGGAAATGGACACAAGGTCCATGTTCATCGGTGTTATGAGAACTATATTTTAGAGGAACTGGTGGCGGCTATCCGATGGGATTTTGGATGGGAACAAGGGATTGGGGTAACCGGTTGCAGTATGGGGGCCTACCACGCGCTGAACTTCTTTTTGAAACATCCCGATGTTTTTGATACGGTCATTGCCCAGAGCGGGATCTATGACGCAGGGTTTTTCACCGGTGGAAATCTGGATGAAGGGGTCTACTTTGATTCTCCAATACATTATCTGGCCGGATTGGAAGATCCCTGGTTTCTGGAGCACTATCGAAAAAATAAAATTGTGGTAAGTACAGGCTTGGGTCGCTGGGAGAAAGACACCCTTCGGGATACGGATCTGCTTTCGAATCTATTCAAAGCGAAGGGGATACCCGCCTGGATAGACTATTGGGGTCAGGATGTGGATCATGATTGGCCCTGGTGGCAGATACAAATCCCTTATTTTCTCGGGAAACTTGCAGAGTCAGGATGGATTTGATAGGATAAAAAACGTTATTAAAATAAGAAAAAGGAGAGTATACTAAGATCTTTTTAGTACACAACAACATTATGCCATCAGAAGAAGGATCAAATATTGTTAAAATTCAAAATTGTTACTCCACGGTTCTTGAAAACCGCAGAAATCTTTATATATACCTTCCGCCATCCTATGGAGCAGAGCCGGATCGTTATTATCCCGTACTTTATATGCAGGATGGACAGAATATCTTTATGGGTGAAAGGTCTTACTCCGGTTCGGGCTGGGAGATTCACCGGGTGGCAGAGGATTTAATAGCACAGGGACGGATCCGGGAGCTGATTATTGTGGGCATTGCCCATCAAGATCAACAACGCCTCGGAGAATATGCCCATTGGGACGGGAAATTTCAGGGAAAGTCCGTAAAAGGCCGGGGACTAGATTATGAGGCTTTTTTATTAACCGAAGTAAAGCCTTACATCGAAGAAAAATTTCGGGTGTTAAAAGGCCCTGAAAATACGGGAATCATGGGATCTTCCATGGGAGGGCTGATCAGCTTTACTATTGCACTGCGCAACCCCAAGATTTTCGGAAAAGCGGGGGCCTTATCCCCCTCCTTTTGGTGGGGTAAAAAAGCGGTATTAAAATCCTTGAAGAAGATGAAAAAAAATCCATCCCTAAAACTCTGGCTGGATATGGGAAAAGGGGAAGGTGATTTTTCCAAAGGGTTTGAAGAGGTAGTGGGAGTCCTTCGCAGTCAGTTAAGAATGAACAAGGAAAATATGGCTGTATGGTATGTACCGGAGGCTATTCACAGCGAAATGGACTGGATGCACCGGGTTCATTGTCCACTTCTGTATCTGTTCGGAGAAATCGGGGATCCTCAGGAACTTATTATCACCGGACGGAGGATTATCGGAGTTAAGGAAAAAGGTTTTGGTCTTGATGTAACCGCAGTGTTTGACACGGGATTTGCCGTTACCCCGGATCAAGTGATCTTTGAGACTTCGAATCCCGAGGTTTTAAGAATCAATGACGATGGGAAAGTAATTCCTTTAAAGTGCGGCAACTCTGTGATTAGAGCACAATGGATGGGCTTGGAGGCTCATGGGAAAATCCACATTGTTTCCGAGCTTTCCCCAAAAGTGAAAGTGGAGATTCATGTTCAAGTTCCGGACTTGGAAGAGGAAGAACCTCTTTATATAGCCGTCACGGGCCCGAAAGATTATCTTTTGGAAAAAAGAAAAGAAGGCTACCGGGGTATTTTAAACCTGGACAGGGACTCGGTAATAAGCTACAAAATTACCAGAGGTACATGGAAGCAGGTTGAAAAAGACCATTTAGGTCAGGACATTTTCTCAAGACGTTTGCTTGCTTCAAAAGACCTTACGGTACACATTGAAGTTGAAAATTGGTGATGAATTTAGGATAGTGGTGATGAATCCAGAATGAAGAAAGAAGGTGTTGTGATGAATTTTGTGATCATTTCCCCCCATTTTCCCCCGAATTACTCCGGATTTTGGACAGCATGGCCTCCTATGATGAATTGCTCCGGGCTTGCAGTCACTTTACCTTTCGATACGGGAAAATTAATCGGATTGAATCCAACAACGAATTTTGGTTGGAAACCGACGCCCGGCTTCGAACGGATTTTAATGTGGAGGGATTGAAAACCCGGGATATGCTTCCCATTAAATACAAATCCGCCATGAAACCGGTCTTTCAACAGATCGGCATCGCTGCAGCTCCGGGGATTTTGATGAAAACCCCCGGGGTTGCAAAAGCCTTTGTGAAGGACCACGGTTATCCGGTGATCGCCAAACCGGATAACGGAGTGGGCGCCTACGGAACATACAAACTCAACAACCATAAGGAATTGACCACCTTTTTAGCGCACAAACTTCCCGTAGATTATTTCCTGGAATCTTTTGTTCAGGGGCAATTATGTTCTTTTGACGGCCTTACCGACCGGGAAGGCCACATCGTGTTCAGTTCCGGCCTGATGTATGGGGCCGGTGTTATGGAAGCCGTGAATGAAGATCTGGATATGTTTATTTATATTCCTCGGGAATTGCCGAAGAAAGTAGTGGAGGCCGGGGAAAAAGTCATCAAAGCCTTTGATTTAAGAGAGCGGTTCTTTCATCTGGAGTTCTTTCTCGTTGAGGGGAAAGAACCCATAGCTTTGGAGTTGAACGCCCGTCCTCCCGGAGGAATGATTTTGGATATGATCAACTTTGCCAATGATATCAATGTCTATGAGTTGTATGCCCGCCTCCTGACAGAAGAGGGGCTGGAAGTGGATCTGGAGCGTCCCTACAATTGCTTCTACCTGGGTCGAAAAGACCACTATCGGTATGTGATGACCCCTGATGAAGTTGCGGAGCGATACCCTGAAGAAGTGGTGTTCCATGGCCCGGTTGCTCCCGCCTTTACTGCTGCCATGGGGAACTATGCCATTATTATACGGACACCGGATCTGGACCGGGGCCATGCCATACAACAAGCGGCCATGGAAACCGGTAGGCCCTCAGGACAATAAAAACACAAACACCGCCCGTCGGTTGCATTGCTGCAACGGTTGGCGGTGTTTTTTTGAGCTAACCGCACATTTATCTTCATGCGCAAAGAGTGGAAAAGAGAAGGGCGGGAAGTTTAAAAGCCCTTCAAAACACAGAAAATAATTTTAAAAAATAAAGGGTTTATTGGTTTGCATATAGAAGTAATTGTTTCATAAAGAATAAAGTATGAAAGGATGATCCTTATGTATAAATGTACACTCTGCTCTGTCCTAGCTTGTAGCGAAGAAAATCCGGATATAATCCCAAAAAACTGTCCGATGCATGGCGAAACCCTTATGGAAGATTGCTTCTTGGAGTACGAAAGAGATGATAATAGGAACTTTCACGTAAAATCAACGGAAATCGAAGCTGCGGGGTATGGTCAGTGGCCTAGAATTAGAGAAATCATTGAATTTTCCAAAGAGATGAACTATAAAAAAATTGGGATAGCTTTTTGTCTCGGACTTCATAAGGAAGCAAAAATTGTGGACCGACTTTTGGAGGAAGCCGGTTTTGAGACGGTATCCGTTATCTGTAAGACCGGAGGGATCCCCAAGGAAAGAATCGGCATAAGTGATCAGAAGAAGGTTCGCCCCGGTACATTTGAGACGATATGCAACCCTATCGCACAAGCTAAACTATTAAATGAACAACATACGGACTTTAACATCGTGGTCGGTCTGTGTGTCGGGCATGATTCCATATTCTATAAATATTCTGAAGCAATGGTTACAACCTTAATCGCGAAAGATCGGGTATTAGCCCATAACCCTGCAGGGGCCCTGTACTGCTCGGAAGGTTACTTCAAATCGAAAGTTTCAGATTGCAAATAAAGACTGAACTTTGACTTGCTTGGAGAAGGGAAGATTATCCGAAAATCCATACGGAGAAATAGGATTTCCCGCCTGCCGTCTCCATGAACGGATAGCTTCCTTTGCCCATGATTCATTTACATTGACTAAAAATTCCAAATAGTATATTATCAGAACTAAGAAGAAGTCGTGGAGATATGCTTACTTAAGCAATGTAAATACTCTTTCAGACAGGAATTAAACATTCTTAAGAGTGGAGGTGTCCTTTGAAAAATAGAGATGACCATCATACTAAAAATTCTACCTCTACAGAGAAAAGTGAAAATGAACTAATCCATTTAAAGAACAATTTTGATCGTTTAGTCCAACAGCGAGCCGCAGAGCTTTCGGTTGCCAATAAAGAACTCGCCTTTCAAAACGAAGAGAAGGATAAACGAGCCGCAGAGCTTGCCATTGCCAATAAAGAGCTTGCTTTTCAAAACGAAGAAAAGGATAAGCGAGCCGCAGAGCTTGCCATTGCCAATAAAGAGCTTGCTTTTCAAAACGAAGAAAAGGATAAGCGA
>SLKF01000027.1 GCA_007134725.1 Clostridiales bacterium
CTGGTAAGTTTTAGTTCCGCGGACCGTTTGTCATCCGGGGCCGGCTCTTTTTCAATATAACCCTCCAAGGCAAGCTTTTTGGTAATGGTCACCAGGGTGTTTCGGTCCAGCTCTAAGGTATCCATCATCTCGAAAATCTTTTTCGCTCCGTTTCGCCCCAACTCCCTTAGGACCAATATTTCCGATAAGGTCAGGGGCAGATTGCCGTTTTTCCGACTCTTTTTTTCCGAAGAAACAATATAATGAATCAACCGTTTTAGATACTCATTGATTTCCCGATAATAGTTTCGCATTGGATCACCTATCTCCTTGAATTTTACCGCTTTTCCTCATGGTATCTTTTCAATTTTAATATACCCCTTTCGAGAATGATTGTCAATAAAACGACTCCCAAATTGAAGAAAAAGGTGGAGGAATGCAGTCATTTTTATTGACCGGCATCCCTCCACCTTTTTCTTATTCTAAGGCTTCAATCAGTTTCGGAAGCACTTCGTAGACGTCGCCTACAATACCGATGTCCGCTACTTTAAAGATTGCAGCATTGGGATCTTTGTTGATGGCCACAATGGTTTTTGCACTCTGCATACCGGCAATGTGTTGAATGGCGCCGGAGATTCCGCAGGCAATATACAGTTCCGGTCGTACGGTTTTTCCCGTCTGACCTACCTGATGATCATGGTCGATCCAGTCGGCATCTACTGCGGCACGGGAAGCCCCCACTACGCCGCCCAGTTTTTCAGCAAGCTTTTCCAGTAAGGCGAAGCCCTCTTTCTTATCCAGACCTCGTCCTCCCGATACGATTATTTCGCTATCGGCAATATTCACGCTGGCCTTTCCGGCTTTTACCACGTCCAGGATTTTGATTCGAATATCCTCCGCAGTTACATCATTCTTGTATTCAATCAGTTCCTGATCTTCCCGCTTATCAGCTTTTAGGGCTTTTTCCATAACACCCGGTCGTACCGTTGCCATTTGCGGTCGATGTTTGGGACAGATGATGGTTGCCATAATGTTTCCGCCAAAGGCCGGTCTTGTTTGCATCAGGCTTTTTTCTTCCGGTTCAATCTCCAGTTTCGTACAGTCTGCCGTAAGTCCCGTATCGACTCTTGCCGCCACTCGCGGTGCTAAATCCCGTCCGATATGGGTGGCTCCGTAAAGCACGATTTCCGGTTTGTACTCTTCGATCATTTCCGACAATACTTTTGTATATCCGTCGGTGGTATACTGCTTTAAGTTTTCGTTTTCCGATACATACACTTTATCCGCCCCGTAGGCAAATAAGTCGTCGGATAAATCTCGTACTTGGTCTCCAAGAAGGACCGCACTGAGTTCCGTTCCTACTTCTTCTGCCAGTCTTCTTCCTTCTCCTAAAAGCTCTATGGCAACGTCCATCAGCTCGCCGCCCCGTTGCTCGGCAAATACCCAAACGCCCTGGTATTGGCTAATATCCATCTTTTTCATTTGTGACTCTTCCTTGATGATCGCTCCGAAATTACAAGCGTCCACACAGGCGCCGCAGTTGGTACAGTTATCGTTCATCACCGCCACGTTATCAATCATATCAATTGCGTTAAAGGGACAGGCCCCAACACACAGTGTACAACCTACACAATCTTCTTGCAGTATTTTAATACCCATGATGATCCCTCCTTATATCAGATTTTTTTCATTTAATTTTTTTACTAAGCTTTGAACCTTATCATCGATGCTACCTTCCAACATTTCCCCTTTGCCCTTGGGCTCCGGTGTAAAGGAACGCTTCACCTGGGTAGGGGATCCGTCCAGACCGATATCCGTTGAAGGAATGTCTAAGTCATTCACGGTCCAAACCTTGATGCGATCTTCTCGGTAAGCTTTAATAATCCCGGGAATGGAAGGATATCTTGGCTCGTTTAGCTCTTTGATCGTGGTAAGCAGAATAGGACTTTTCCCTTCGATGACTTCATAACCGTCTTCTAAGGCCCGGTGTACCCGGATGGTTCCCTCTTCTACGAAAAACTTCTCCACATAACTTACTTGAGGAATCCCAAGACGTTCCCCGATTTGAGGTCCCACCTGGGCAGTATCTCCATCAATGGCTTGACGACCGCAAAAGATGATGTCGTAGTCGCCGACTCTTTCAATGGCCTTGGCTAAGGTGTTGGACGTTGCCCAGGTATCGGCTCCTGCAAATGCCCGGTCGGAAAGTAAAATTCCTTCGTCGGCGCCCATGGCAATCCCTTCAATCAGTACTTCCTCCGCTTGGGGTGGACCCATGGTCAGCACCGTAATATGGGTATCAGGATTATTATCCTTTACCCGTAAGGCTTCCTCTAAGGCGGATTTATCATCGGGATTTAGGATACTGGGTACCCCTTCCCGTATTAAGGTCCCTTTTACAGGATCAATTTTAACTTCATTGGTATCCGGTACTTGTTTTATACATACTATGATCTTCAATATCAGACCCTCCTTTTATTGTAATTGTTGCTATGCAACTTCTATATATCTGTAAGATTACAGTTTCATAACTGCAGTTTCATAACTGCAGTTTCATAACTGTAGTTTCATAACTGTAGTTTCATAACTGTAGTTTCATAACTGTGGTTTCATAATCTGCATTCACAGCATTATTTTTGCGCTGATGGGCTATCGCAGGATATCTGCGGCCACTACCATCTTTTGAACCTCGGAGGTTCCTTCATAAATTTCAGTAATTTTCGCATCCCGCATCATCCGCTCAATGGGATAATCCGCGGTGTATCCGTATCCACCGTGTAGTTGTACCGCTTTTGTGGTCACTTCCATGGCGGTTTCCGACGCGAATAATTTTGCCATAGCCGCCAGTTTTCCGTAAGGTCTGCCTTCGGATTTTGCCATGGCTGCCTGGTATACCAAGAGTTTCGCTGCTTGAATCTGGGTTTCCATATCCGCCATCATAAACTGCAGTCCCTGAAACTTTCCGATGGGACGGTTAAACTGCTCCCGCTCTTTTACGTATTGGATGGTTTTTTCCATGGCCCCTTCAGCGATGCCCAGTGCTTGAGCCGCAATTCCGATTCGTCCACCGTCTAAGGTTTGCATGGCGATTTTAAAGCCCTGTCCTTCTTTGCCCAGTAAATTTCCCTTTGGAACCATCATGTCTTTAAAGATCAGCTCCGTGGTGGCGGATCCTTTGATCCCCAGTTTTCGTTCCTTTTTCCCGATGGTAAATCCGGGAGTATCGCTTTCCACGATAAAGGCGGAAATTCCTTTTAGTCCTTTGGCCGTATCGGTCATCCCGAAGATGATGTAGGTATCCGCTTCGCCACCATTGGTGATAAAGATCTTGGTACCGTTGATTCGGTATTGATCCCCTTCCAGTACCGCTCGGGTTTGTTGTCCCGCGGCGTCGGTTCCGGCGTTAGGTTCTGTCAGTCCGAAGGCTCCCAGTTTTTTGCCGGAAGCTAAGGGAACTAAATATTTCTTTTTCTGGGCTTCCGTACCGAACTTCTGTATTGGCCAGCATCCCAGAGAACTATGGGCCGATAAGATCACCCCGGTGGTTGCACAGGCCTTTGATAATTCTTCTACAGCGATCACGTAGGCTAACTCATCGCCGCCGGCTCCCCCATATTCCTGAGGAACCGCAATTCCCATCATGCCAAAGCGTTGCATTTTCTCTACGGTTTCCTTGGGGAAACGCTCCATTTCATCAACTTCCGCCGCAATGGGCTCCACTTCATTTTTCGTAAAGCGTGTAAAGGTTTTCTGTATCATCTTATGCTCTTTGTTTAAATTAAAATTCACTTTGATCCCTCCTTGTTTTGTTCTAAGGCTTATTATAACGCAAACTTTGTTAAATTACTATCAATAACACTTAAAATTATTTACTGTCTTTTTTTGCGCATTATGTTCACTTTGTGTACAATTTTCATTCAGTTCTTCCTGGCCTTGAGTGGATTTTTCCATTCAAAAAAATTCTCATTTTACACCAAAACAAAAAAGACAGGCCCCTTTTAGAAAACCAAGGCTCTGTCTATTTTCATCGCTTATTTCATGCATCTTTTATCGCTTATTTCATGCATCTTTTATCGCTTATTTCATGCATCTTCCATGCATTTTTCATCGTTTATTTCTTATCTTCCGGCTCCTCCAAGGACTTCAGCAATGCCTTTTCCTTGATTAAATAGGACATGATAAACAAACTCTCGTTTAAGTGAACGTCTTCTACGACCACATCATCCGGTACTTTAAGATCCATGGGGGCAAAGTTCCAGATGGCTTTGATTCCCGCTTCAACCAGTTCATCCGCCACACTTTGGGCCACCTGTACCGGCGTGGTGATCACACCGATTTCAATATCGTTTGCTTTAATAAATCCTCTTAATTCCTTATTATCCAGTACCGGGGTGCCTCGAATTTGAAGACCGATCAGGGTTGGATTGATATCAAACATGGCAAGGATTTTAAATCCGTGTTCTTCAAAATTGGTATGATTGGCAATGGCTTGGCCTAAGTTCCCCACACCCACTACAACCGCTTTATAGTCCCTGGTCAGTCCTAAAATCTTTTGAATTTCATGATAGAGTTCTTCCACATTATAGCCGTATCCCTGTTGTCCAAATCCTCCGAAGTTGTTTAAATCCTGACGGATTTGTGAGGCGGTAAAACCTAGAATGACACTCAGTTCCTTGGAAGATATTCGATAAATTTCCTTATCCAATAAATCCTTCAAGCATCGATTATACTTTGGCAGTCTTCGAATGACGGCCATGGAAATATTTCGGTTTTTCGGCATGATGATCACTCCTATTTCTAATTATTTGTCTATTCGTTTCAAGATTCTGAAAAAAGGGAAGCTGCATTTTCTTGCAAAGCTATCCTGTCATTGTACCAATTATTTGTTATAATAGAATAGTACTAGACTATTGACAAAAAATCAACGTTAAAATTGGATTTATAAGGATTTATTTTCGAAATTTTAGTCAATCGAAGGATTTTTGGGGTATTACTTCGAAATCCATTGGGGATTGGCGGAATTTTGATGAATTTGATTATATAATAGAAGAAGACAGAGGGAGCGAATTTTTATGATAGCACTATCCTGCAACAAAATCTCTAAAACCTTCGGCATCGATGAGATTTTACGAGATATTTCTTTTAGCATCAACCACGGGGAAAAAGTGGGACTGATCGGACTGAACGGCACAGGAAAGTCCACCCTGTTTCGCATTGTCACCGGAGAGATTCCCCCTGACGGCGGGGATATTTTCAAGGCCAAAGAGCATACCGTGGGCTACCTTCGACAGGACAACCTGTTAAATGAAGAAAACCAGGTATTAGAGGAAGTCCTGACGATTTTTAAAGATCTTGAGATCATGGAGGAACGTCTTCGAAGCTTAGAAATGGAGATTTCCGATCTGGGTAAGGAGGATGTCTCCGAGGGAAAGGTCAACACACCGGAGGCAAGGGAGGCCTCTCCGGAGAATGAAGAGTTAGAACAAAAGATGGCCCAGTACTCCGCTTTGTTGGAAGACTTTGACGCCCGTGGAGGCTACAGTTACAAAAGCGAGGCCCGAGGCGTCTTAATCGGTTTGGGCTTTAGTAAGGAAGAATTTTCTCAACCGATCTATCAGCTAAGCGGCGGGCAAAAAACCCGGCTGTCCCTGGGAAAACTTCTGCTGAAAACTCCGGATATTTTGCTGCTGGATGAGCCCACCAACCATTTGGATATCGGGGCCATTCAGTGGCTGGAAACCTTTCTTCGAAACTACAAGGGCACCATGCTGCTGATCTCCCATGACCGGTACTTTCTGGATCAGATCGTAACCCGAACCTTTGAGTTGGAAAACAAAACCCTAAACATTTTTAACGGCAACTACTCCACCTTTATGAAGAAAAAGCAGGAGGCCTTTCAGCAACAACTGAAAAAACATCTGGAAAATACCAAAGAAATTGAAAAAGAAAAGGATAAAATCCGCCGCCTGCGTCAGCACGGTACGGAAAAACTGATGAACCGGGCGAAAAGCAAGGAAAAACAGTTTGATAAACTGGAAAAGGAAGCCGCCCCCATCGTCGGAAGAAAAGAAGCCCACATCCGTTTCAAACCCCAGCTGGAAAGCGGCCAGGACGTATTGTTTGCCAAAGGTCTGACCAAATCCTTTGAAAAAGAGACCCTGTTTTTCGACGTCGCTTTTGATATTTACCGGGGAGAAAAAATTGCATTGATCGGTCCCAACGGCGTGGGGAAATCCACACTCTTTAAAATGATTCTCGGAGAACTCTCCTATGACCGGGGAAAAATCCGGGAAGGCCATCACGTCATGAAGGCTTACTATGATCAGGAGATGCAGAATTTAAATCACTCCAAAACCGTAATGGACGAGATCTGGGATGAGAATCCGGGGCTGAGCCATACGGAGGTTCGAACCTATCTGGGATCCTTCCTCTTTTTCGGAGATGACGTGTTTAAAGAGATTTCCGTTCTCAGCGGTGGAGAAAAAGCCCGGGTCAGCTTGTTGAAACTGATCCTGTCCAAAAGCAATTTCATCCTCTTGGATGAGCCCACCAACCACTTGGATATTCAGTCCAAGGAAGTTCTGGAAGAGGCCTTGAAAAACTATTTGGGCACCCTGTTTTTCATCTCCCATGACCGGTACTTTATCAACCGGGTGGCCACAAAAATTTTGGAACTGTCCTCGGAAGGGATCACCACCTATTTAGGAAACTATGATTATTATCTGCAGAAGAAAAAGGAAGAACAGTGGGCTTTAGAAGATGCTCACATGGAAACCGTGGATAAACCCCGGACCCAAACCGAGCGAAAACAAGTGCAAAAGCGGGAACGGGAACAGCAAAAAGCCTTAAAGCAGCTGAAAAAAGCCTTTAAGGAAACAGAGGATGCTATCGCCGCCCAGGAAGCCTTCCTCCAGGAGCTGGAAGAGGAAATGTGCAAAGAGGCGGTTTACTCCGATCCGGGGAAAAGTCGAAAAATCCAAAAGGATAAACAGGCCGGGGAAAAAACCCTGGAGACTCTTTATCAACAGTGGGAAGCCTTGGAAGTGGAAATCAATAAGCAATAAGCCATTAGCAATTAGCAATAACTCATAATTCACAAGCCCGGTGGGAAACCAAACCGGGAAAAAAGACCGAAGGGTTTACGTCATGATGGCGTAATCCCTTCGGTCTTTTTCACCCTTTTTATTATGTTAACAGCTTATATGACAAATAATTCTCCAATTTATTGTCTTGACATTTTCATTACGGGTTCCCATTTCATTTATCCACAGTTGTCCACAGGAAACATGCTTTATACACAGCTTTATCCACAGTCTCTGTTCACGCTATCAGAGTTATACATTTTTAATCCACATTATCCACAGAATTTACCCCTATTTCTTTGTTAATATCTATTTTTTTTGATTGTTTATCATTTCCACAAAAAGTTTAAGTTCCCGAATGTGGGTTTCCTTTTTTTGCGAATTACGGTTTACATAATCTTTTTTTGTCATATAAAAAAGCCCCGGAAGCATTGAAATCCAAAAAAATTGCTCCC
>SLKF01000049.1 GCA_007134725.1 Clostridiales bacterium
AAATTATAAATAAAAACGATCAGTTTTATCATTTCATCCGTGGGATGTAGATTGAGATCCTCGTGATTTTTTACCTCTTTTTTCATCTCCCGTATTTTTTCAATAATGGGATCCAGGTCGATGGTCTCTTTAATGTTCTGATTTAAGATTTGTTTTTCCATATTGTGAATATTTCCCAGCATTTCCCGTACCAGTTTCATATCTATTTCCACAAGTTCCATGGTTTCCTTTTTAATTCCCCGATCCAAGACCTGGTGCATGCTTTGTAGGTGTTGGTAGATTTCCCGCTCTAAGCGCAGGGTAATGACCGTATCCCGGTTGCGAAATTCTCCATGAATTTTAATGTTTTCTTCTTTTCGTTGCATTTCAAGAAATTTTTCTGAAATTTCCAGTTCTTTTATTACTTGCTTTTCCTGTTCATCCAAGGCGGCGTATCGCTGTTCTTCCTGTAAGAAAAAATCAATTAGAATCAAATTGTATTTCCACAGATCCTTGGAAGTTTTTCGGCTTTCCACGATGACTCTTTGATCATAATTCGGTGGGAAGACCAGATAATTTATGGCTACCGCCACAATAATTCCAAGAAAGGTTTCAAAGAGCCTTGCCCCGGCATAGAGGATGTGCTCTTGAGTAGACACCACTTCACTTAAATATACACTGGCAAACACTACGGCCCCAATGGAGATGGACTCTCCTTTTTTTATCCAGTTCATAAAGCTGATAAAGAGGATAATCCCTATGGCTCCCACAAGAGGATTGTAAGGGAAAAGGAGGGCTAGAATAACACCTAACCCAGCACCGGCTACGGTTCCCACCATACGGTTCATCCCAAATTTCCATGTATCCACGACCGTTGGTTGCATTACAATTACTACTGCAATCACTGTATAAAAAGGGTATTCAATCCCCAGTAAATTTCCAAATAGAATGCTTACAAAGACTGCAATTCCAGTCTTTATTACCCGAAGGCCTATTTTCACTAAGTTCTCCTCCCAATTCTTTGAAATTCTTTAGTATTCCTATTATACTATAGTTTCCTTTGATTGAAAATAAAAGAACCTGCAATTTGCATTACAGGTTTTGGAGAATCAATAGAACAATGATCCCGGGAACCCCAAATATTCCAACGATTAAGGCATTAATCGGCTCAATTTCTATGGCTATGTTGAAGTATCCACCGATCCAGTTGAAAATCAATAGCGTGATCGCTCCGATCACTCCGTTCCATATTAACTTCATTGCAATTCTCATCGGTACTGCCAGTAGCTTTAATAAAACAAACAGGATTAAAATCCCCAAGGCCGCAAACAAAATTAATTGTAGATCCATTAGATTTCCCTTCTCCCTTCCATCGCTTTAGAAAGCGTGACTTCATCGATGTATTCCAAATCTCCTCCAACGGGAATCCCATGGGCAATTCTTGAAACCTTAATCCCCATGGGTTTAATCAACTTCGAAAGGTACATCGCCGTGGCTTCTCCTTCAATATTGGGATTGGTAGCCAGAATAATCTCCTTGACCTCTCCTTGTTGTAAGCGAATCAGTAGCTCTTTGATTTTTATCTCTTCCGGACCGATTCCCTCCAGAGGCGAAATCGCTCCATGAAGCACATGGTAAAGACCTTTGTATTCCTTGGTCTTTTCCATGGCTACCACATCCCGGGGGTCCTCCGTGACGCAAATGATGGATGGGTCCCGATGGGAATCGCTGCAAATCGAACACACTTCCCGATCTGTGATGTTGGTACAGAATTTGCAATATCGAATGCTTCTTTTGGCTGTAATAATGGCCTCTGATAGCTTTTCCACTTCCGGTTCATTCATATCCAGTACATGAAAAGCCAATCGTTGAGCCGTTTTTTTCCCTACTCCCGGTAGTTTTGCAAAAGCTTCTATCAGGCTTTCAATCGGTGCTGAATAGTAATTCATGGTCTCACCTGCATCTTTGTATTTTTTCTCTTAAAACATTCCCGGCATATTCATTTGACCGGTGATTTTTTCCATTTCTTTATTCATCATATCTTCCGCGTTGCGAATCGCTTCATTCACCGCTGCCATAATCAAATCCTGAAGCATTTCCACGTCTTCCGGGTCCACCACGTCTCGGTCGATTTCCATGCCCAGAATTTCTTTTTTCCCATTGATGGTCACCTTAACGGCCCCACCACCGGCGGTGGTTTCAAGTTCTTTTTCTTCCAATTCCGCCTGTTTTTCCTTCATCTCTTTTTGCATCTTTTGGGCTTGCTTCATCATATTGCCCATATTCGGCATTCCGCCACCCTTAAATCCTTTTTTAGCCATAATATTTCCTCCTTTAAAGTATACTCAATTTTTTACATTATACCATATCCGTTTTTCCTAATCATCCCTAAATTCGATTAAACGCTTCGGCAGGCTTTCCCTCAGTTTTTTTTCTAAATCTCCCGAGCTTTCCCGGGGAAGTTCCTCCCCTTTCATTATGAGCTTTAAGCCTGGGGTTTCTCCGGTTATTCTGTGGATAACCTCCACAATTTGGGTTTTCTTCTCTTTTTTATCCAGGGCCTCTCGATGAAAGCCAAAGCCCTTTTCAAATCCCAGGATCAGCTCCCCTTTATGGGACCCTAAAATTTCTGCTTCTTTTAACAGGGCTTCCAATGGGGCTTTTTTCTCTTTTTTCAAGGCTTGCAGAACATCCTGCCAGTGTTGTTGTATTTTTTCCTGGTCCAAGGCCGGTACTGCTTTTTCCTGGTCCAAGGCCGGTACTGCTTTTTCCTGGTCCAAGGCCGGTACTGCTTTTTCCTGGTCGAAAGCCGGTGCTGCTTTTTCTTTCCTTCCGGAGGAAACCGGTAACTCTTGATCCCTGGGTTTTTCCTCCGGTGCCATATTTATGGATTTTGCTTTTTTTTCAGTTTCCGGCCTCTGTTGATTGAGGGTAGTCTCATGATTTTCGCTGATCTTTTGAGCAACCTTCTCCCCTTGATCTCTTTCCGGGGCCTTTGCCATAAGTTTTCCTGCAATCATCCCTTCCAGTTTCTGGACTCGCATGGCAAGTTCCTTGATTTCCAAAGGTGCTTCTTTTCCCAGTGGTACTTCTACACTACAGATTTGCACCATGAAAACCTCCAGCAAAATTCTCGGTTGTCCCATCCATTTCATTTTTCCCTCCAGCTCCGACAGCGCTTCCAGGTTTTTCGTGATCCAATTTGGGGACAGTTTTTGGCTTTGAGCTTTTAACCGCTGCAAAAATTCCTTGGGCATGGTGGAAAACTGCTCCAGTTCAACCCCTACCTTGGCCATTAATAACTTTCGAAGATAGAGAATCAAATCCTTTGTAAAATGGCTGACATCTTTTCCCTGCTTTCCCCCGGTTTCCAAAATTTCCAGGGCCTGTTCCAGATCTCCCTTTCGAAGGGCTTCGATGGTATCGAATAACTGCTCCTCGGGAACAATGCCCAAGGTGTCTGTAACCCCTTTGGTAATCAGGGTCTTCTCTTCCCAGTACACACTTTGTTCCAATATGCTTAGGGCATCCCGCAGGGCCCCTTCCGCACTAACGGAAATGATTCTGAGGGCTTCTTCCTCAAATTCGATTTCCATGGACTCCAGAATATAGATCAACCGCTTTTGTATATTTTCCATGCTTACGGGCTTAAAGTCGTACCGTTGGCATCGGGATAAAATGGTTGCGGGAATTTTTCGGGGTTCTGTGGTGGCTAATATGAAAATCACATGCCCCGGGGGTTCTTCTAAGGTTTTAAGTAGGGCATTAAAAGCCCCTTGAGAAAGCATATGAACCTCATCAATAATATAGACTTTATATTTTCCCTTGGATGGATGATATTTCACATTTTCCCGTATTTCACGGATGTTTTCCACCCCGTTATTGGATGCCGCATCAATCTCCATGACATCCATAATTCTTTCCTCCGTGATTCCTATACAGGTTTCACATCGATTACAGGGATTGTTGTCTTCCGGTTTTTCACAGTTCACAGCCTTGGCAAAAACCTTGGCCGTGGAGGTTTTCCCCGTTCCTCGAGTTCCCGTAAACAGGTAGGCATGGGCTATTTGTCCACTTTGAATTTGACTTTTCAGCGTGGTTACGATCGGGTCCTGACCAATCAGGTCTTCAAATTTTTCCGGTCTCCATTGTCGATAAAGGGCTTTATGGGCCATTTTACGTCACCTTCATTCCTATTATTCTTTAATTTTGCTTTCCTCTTAACACTTGCTATATTTCCCTAAGGACGAATCAAACTCTTCTGATTTATCGCCGCATTCAGAGCTTCATTTTCTTCTGTAGACAATACCTGTTTTGACGATCCCTGTTCAATGGGTTTCGTATAAGAGACGGCGTAGTCTCTTCCATATATCCCGGTTAATACGAATCCTGAATTATGGGCATTCAACAGAGCCGTGGAATAACTTAGATCACTACCGGTATTGTCAAAGGCATTGTATCGTTTGGTATACACTTTTTGAATACAGTTTGCCGCCCCTTTTTCCAGGCGACGAAGTTCTTCTTTTTGCTGCTTTAGCACTTCTTGAGTTTCTTCTACTTTGGCTAAATGGTCCAGGAGTATTTCTTCTAATTGGGTCTTTTCTGTCCCTCGTAGGAATCCATTGTATCTTTTGATCATTTTTCTCAGTTTTACCGTGTTGATAATCCAGGCAAAAATCATCACCAATTGAAGACCACCGATCAAAAGCAAGACTTGGGTCGTATTATTTTGTAGATAATTCATCAACGCTTCCATGATCATTTCCCTTTCTTTTCTTCATTTTCTCTACAGCTCAGCTCCGATGGATTTAATCGCCTCTACTGCTTTTTTCACTTCCTCCAGGGTAGTACTGTACCCAAAGCTAAAGCGAACCGCCCCTTGCTCTAATGTTCCAATGGTTTTATGGGCTAGAGGTGCACAGTGAAGGCCCGGCCTTACGGCAATGTCAAACATGCTGTCTAAGATATAGGCAATTTCCGAGGAATCCATATCACGAAAATTTAATGCTACCACAGGAGATTGTTTTTTACAATCCTTGGGTCCATAGACTTGGATAAAGTCCAGTTTGCTCATTTCCTCAAGAAAATAGGTTACCAAGGACTCTTCATGCTTTAAAAGATTCTTTCTTCCTTTTTCCAGAACGTACTGGATTCCTTCTTTTAATCCTACAATTCCCGGGGTGTTTGGCGTTCCGCTTTCATATCGGTCGGGAAGAATATCCGGTTGGATCAAATCCTGGGATTTACTGCCGGTGCCCCCTTCTTTCAGGGTTTTTAAATAAAGATTTTCCCCGATATATAAAAAACCCGTACCCTGAGGCCCAAGGAGTGCCTTATGACCCGGGGCCGCCAATAAGTCAATATGCATTTTTTCTACATCAATGGGGTACAATCCTGCGGTTTGGGCTGCATCCACCAAAAAAAGAATCCCTCTCTCTCTTGCGATTTTACCTACCTCGCCAATGGGCATTAAGGTTCCCGTGAGATTGGAACTATGGGTCAGCACGATGAGTTTCGTATTCTCTTGAATGCTTTGGTCTACCTTTTCCAGTGGAAGACTTCCATCGGGATTGCATGCAATAATCGTATTTTCCACTCCCTCCTTTTCCAGGGTTTTAATCGGGCGAAGCACGGAATTATGTTCCATGGAAGTGGTTATGACATGATCCCCTTTTTGAAGTACTCCTTTAATGCCTAAGTTTAATGCCTCGGTACAATTGCTTGTGAAAATTACCTGTTTTGGATCTTTGATATTAAAAAACCGGGCAACCACTTCCCGGGCATCGAATATTTCCCGACTGGCCTTAAGGGCTAATTGATGTCCCGATCTTCCCGGGTTCGCACCAAAGCTTTCCATGGCTCTCAGCGCTCCGTTCATTACGCTTTTAGGTTTTGGATAAGAGGTTGCTCCATGATCAAAATATAGCATGTCATCCCTTCTTTCTTTTAGGGTTCTAAGGTTTGTGGGAAACGCTTTGGGGTAGTAGGATTTCTCCTTTTATGCAAATTCGCGCGTTTCCTCCAACTTTTATTTGATAGTTGCCTTTTTCTTTTTTTATATAGCAGCGAATCTCACTGGGTCGATCCATAAAATCTCCCTGCTCAAAGGTGAGCTGTACCGCTTCATTATTCTCTAGGCTAATATAGCTGTTCATCAGTAAGTAATAGCTAAGGGCTCCACTGGCCGTTCCTGTGGCTGCCTCTTCGGATATCCCCACGAGGGGGGCGAAGTTTCTGCAGTGGGCCGCGTTTTTTCTTAGGGTTTCCGGTGTAAAAGCATGAATGCCTACAACCCCTAGTTCTTTACTATAAACCCTTAGTTTATCTTCATCTATGGTGATCTTTTTTAAAATTTCAAGGGTTTTTACCGGCACAATCAAGTCCTGCAGTCCTGTGGAAGCGATCTGGGGTCTCAGGTTTCCCTTAAAATTTTTATGTTCTGTAATTCCGATAGCCTCTTTTTCGATACCCATCATGGAGCTTAAGCGATCCAGGTCTATATTTTTATGGATGATTCGGGGAGTTCTTTGCTCCATTAGAATTTCAATATCCTTTTCTGTTTTGATAATTTCCACATCAAGTTCATCCTGCAGGGTTTTCTGTTTCACGTGAAACCTCGGGGCCTCTTCCCAAATAAAACCTTCCATCACCAATACATAGAATGCGGCAATGGTGGCATGTCCACATAACTCCACTTCGGTAATCGGCGTAAAAAACCGGGTTTGGAAGGTTTGGGGGTTGTTGGGATCAAGGGTGACAAATACGGTTTCCGATAAATTAAGTTCCTTAGCAATTTTTTGCATCCACCGGTCGCCTAAATTTTCATCGGTAATGACAACCCCCGCAGGGTTCCCTCCAAAGATTTCCGAGGTAAAAGCATCCACATAGTAGACTTTTTGTTTCAAATCTTTCCCCCCTTTTTTATCATCTTTGAATGCTGGCTGACAAAAATAAACAACCGAAGACTTAGTCTCCTTTTAACAATGCCAAAATCCTTTCCAAATCCTTGGGGCTGTAATACTCAATTTCCAGCTTTCCTTTTTTCTTTCCCGCAATAATGTTGACTTTTGTTCCAAAGTAGCCCTTGAGTTCTTCTTCAAGGCTGGTTATTTCCACATCTTTTTCTTTTTTGGGTCTCTTTTGGGGCTTTTTGTTCCCCACCTCTTGCATGGATTTCTCGATTTGTCTGACCGTAAGCCCCTCTTCTTCAATTTTCAGGGCCCACTCGATTTGCTTTTTATGGTCCTTTAAGGTAAGGAGTGCCCGCCCGTGTCCCGGGGTAATTCGGTTTTCTTCAATCATTTTTTGCACTTGGGGGTCCAGCTTCAACAATCGAAGGATGTTTGTAATATAAGATCTGCTTTTTCCCAAGGCTTCTCCTACCTGATTTGCACTCAGCTTATATTTTTCAATCAAATACTCATAGGCTTTCCCTTCTTCGATGCCGTTGAGATTTTCCCGTTGCAGATTTTCTACCAGGGCAACTTCTACCAGCTCCTGCTCCG
>SLKF01000259.1 GCA_007134725.1 Clostridiales bacterium
AAATTTATTTTTTAAGTGTTTATACCTTTCATCATCTGGATGATAAAAAATAGCAACACATGCTGGTAAAAGTTCAGGTCTTGTTGTTGAAATAATTAAATCTTCTTTTTTTCCACTATTATCTACTTTAAATATTATATTATAAAATCAAACAGAAGAATTTGAGTTGGGCTTTCTTAAAGTTAGGTTTTTATCTAATAATGGGTATATTTAAATAGTCAAGATGATTCGTAAAAACTGAAGTTAAGGAAATCAAAAATTCGGAGAATTACAATATCAGTTGTGAAAATAAACTTTCAAAAGGAGAGGTTCTAATGAACTATGTAGAATTAGATACACCGGCCTTGTTGATCGACCGGGAAATTATGTTGGATAATTGCAGAAACATGCAGGAGTACGCCGATCGGAAAAATGTAATCCTACGACCCCACACCAAAACCCATAAGATGTCGAAACTGGCCCTGGTGCAAGAAGCATTGGGAGCCAAGGGCATTACGGTGGCGAAGGTGGGAGAAGCGGAAGTGATGGCTTCCAAAGGGCTTAAAGATATTTTTATTGCCAATGAGATTGTTGGAGCAATAAAACTCGAACGCATACGGAATCTGGCGGATACCACTAAAATTTCCTTTGGCTTGGACAGTATTCCCCAAGCGGATATGGTGGAGAAAGCTTTTGAAGGAGCTACCAGGAAAGCTGTGGTTCTGATTGAAATTGAGGTGGGAGAAGAACGTTCCGGGGTGGTAACCGAAGAAGATTACAAAGCGCTGTTAAAACATTTAAAAAATTGTAATAACATTGAGGTGAAAGGAGTATTTTCCCATGACGGGCATTCCTATGGGGCAAAGGATATCAGGGAGTGTAGAGAGATAAATTTAAAAGCTCAGGAAAGGACTTTGCGATTCGCTGAAATTGCTGAGAATATGGGCTTTTCCATAAATACAGTCAGTATCGGATCTACCCCTTCCATGATGCATGACTTTGATATTCTAGAAGGGGTCACAGAAATCCGGCCGGGCACCTATATTTTTATGGACGCTTCCCAGGCTAATGCTTATGGAAGTCTTAAAAGAAATGCCGCAACCATACTTACCACAATCATCAGTTTACCCACTGCCGAGCGGGTAATTACGGATGTGGGTGCAAAGGGTATCACCGCCCAACGTAGAACAAAAGGCTTTTGTGCAACCAAGGGACTGGGACTGATAAAAGGGTGGTCCGATGTAACGCTACATGATGTATTTGATGAACACGCCATCATCTATCATAAAGCCTTTCATGATGGAGTAAAGGTTGGGGATAAGGTGGAGATCATTCCGAATCATATCTGCCCTGTGGTGAACCTGCACGAAACCGCTTATCTAGTTTCTGGTGGTAAAGTCATCGAAGAGATCCCGGTGGATTGCAGAGGCAAAATCAAGTAGGGTAAAAATCTTATAAACTAAGAACGAAATTCACAAGGAGTGGTGGACATTTACTTTGTGGTGAGACTGGGTACAGAGGTCATTGCCGGGGTAGGGGTTACAAATCTGACGATGAACGTCAATATTGCCTTTTTTCTAGCCCTGGGAATCAGAACTACGGCGATGATCTCGAGAGCCATCACCTTGGTAACCACCTCCGCTCTTCAGGGCGCCGGTGACACGAAATTTCCCATGTACTCGTCTCTTGTGGGTATTTGGGGGATTCGAGTGGTCGGGGTATACATTTTAAGCATTCGTCTAGGTTATGGCTTGGTGGGAGTATGGACAGCCTAGGCTATAGATATTACTGTTCGCGGAATCATTTTCATGATTCGTTTCCTCAAAGGAAAATGGAAGGAGATTGAAGTATGACAATATTGTATTCATGCAGGAGTATAGTTTTATAAAATAGGAAAAAAGAGGATAACCCCTTGGAAAACCATAAGCACCGAAATCATAAACAGTTGATTAATAGAATGTCCCGGATTGTCGGTCATTCTGAAGCCAACAAAAGGATGTTGGAGGCAGAAGAGGAATGCAGCGCTATCTTAATCCAAATTGCCGCGGTGAAGTCTGCACTCAATAATGTAGGAAAATTTGTGTTAAAAGATCATATGAATCATAGTATTGTAGAAGCGGTGGAAAACAATGACCAGGAAGCATTAAGAGAATTAGATGAGGCCATTGATAAATTTATTAAGTAAAAATTTCCTCGAAGCTGTCTTGTATTTGTGTGGATTTTATGCTAAATTATATATATGTTGTATACACAGTCTTTACTAAACACCATATATAGATTTATTGGTTATTTTACATATAGAGGATTCCATGATAAAATAATCAACTCTTAGAAGAAACAAGGTATAAAACTAAGCGTCATACAAGAAGCGAAAGGGGTATCAGCCATGTTAAAAGTTGAAAAACGGAATGGGAAAACGGTAGAGTTTGAAGCGGAAAAAATCACAACGGCGGTTAAAAAGGCCATGAATGAAACTGAAGATGGAGTAGACGAGGCCTTAGCAATAACCATTGGAGAAGATGCGATCGAAGCCTTCAGTGGAAAAGATCTAGTAACTATTGAAGAAATTCAGGATTACGTCGAGCTTCAATTGATGAAATCAAGACCGGAGGTAGCAAGAAAGTATATTGTATACCGACAGGAACGGGCCATTCTTCGGGAGCAGGGATGGACTATGACGGATCTGCAACGGGATATTTACGAGAAAAAATACCGATACGATGCAGAAACCTTTGATGAGTTCTTAAACCGGGTAGGGGTGGACAACAGTCCCATAAAAAAGGCCATGAAAGATAAGAAATTTATGCCTGCAGGAAGAATCCTGGTGGGAAGAGGTCTCGATAAACTGGGAAGAAAAATAACTCTTAGTAATTGTTATGTAATGCCCAAGGTGGAAGATAATATCGAATCCATCTTTGATACGGCAAAGTACTTAGCGAGAACCTATTCTTACGGTGGAGGGGTAGGACTGACCTTATCCAATCTTCGACCAAAGGATGCGAGAGTAAACAATGCTGCGAATACCACTACGGGAGCCGTAAGCTTTATGGATTTATATTCCTTAGTAACAGGACTGATCGGTATGCGGGGACGACGGGGAGCCTTAATGCTGAACCTGGATTGTGATCATCCGGATATCGAAGAATTTATCAATGTGAAGAACGTTCCGGGTAAGGTGACGTTCGCCAATATTTCCGTAAACGTGGACGATAAGTTTTTACAAGCGGTACGGAATGATGAAGAGTACGAACTGTACTTTAAGGTGGCATCTTCCGGACAGGAAATCCGAAAAGTGGTACGGGCGAAGGATCTTTTCAATAAACTGGCTTACAACAACTGGGATATGGCTGAACCGGGAATTCTTTACAAGGACCGGATCAATTCCTGGCACCTGATGAGTGAAGACGAGAGTTTTGAGTTTGCCGGTGTAAATCCCTGCGCTGAGGAAACTTTACCGGCCTTTGGTAGTTGCAACCTTTCTTCCATCAATTTAAGCGGATTTGTAAAGGATCCCTTTACGAAATACGCCAGATTTGAGTTTGAGAAATTCGGCGAAATGGTTAGAAACGGGGTAATCTACTTAAATGAGATTTTGGATGAGAATATGAATCTGCATCCCTTAGAGCAGCAGAAGGAAATGTCTCGGGACCTTCGACAAATCGGTCTGGGAATCATGGGCCTTGCGGATATGTTTATTAAGATGGGGGTACGTTACGGAAGTAGTGAATCCCTGTCATTGACCCATCAGATTGGTAGAATTATGATTAACGAAGCCTTAAGACAATCCGCATTGATGGCGGAAACCGACGGACCGTTCCCACGATTTAACAAGGAAGCGGTATTAAAGTCTCCCTTCCTTCAGGAAAATGCCGATGAGGATGTCATAGAATTGATTAAGGAACACGGTCTTCGAAACTCTCAACTCCTTACGATCCCCCCTACGGGAAGTATTGCTACTTTAGTGGGTTGCAGTAACGGAGTAGAGCCGATCTTCCAGGTAGCATACACCAGAAAATCGGAGTCCCTGCATCATGAGGATACCTACTACAAAGTGTTTACGCCGATCGTTAAAGAGTATATGAATGTCAATAACCTATCCTATGAGGATGATCTGCCGGAACATATTGTAACCACTTCAAACCTGGATTATAAGGAACGAATTGAAGTGCAGGCAACCTGGCAGCAATATATCGATGCAAGTATTTCCTCCACGGTGAATGTGCCCAATGAATTTACTGTAGAACAGGTAGAAGATCTTTACCTACACGCAGGAGCCAGAGGCTTGAAAGGGATAACCATCTACCGGGACGGATGCGCCCGAAGTGGAATACTCATTACGGATCATAAGAAAGGTAAAAAAACCCGAATAGAGGAGCTGCAGGAAGAAATCAACCTGTTAGCCGGTGAAGAAATCAAAAAAGATCCGGATACCTGCCCTATGTGTAGTGGAACCTTAAATCACTCCGGAGGTTGCAGCGAGTGTCAGGACTGCGGATATAGTCCCTGCTCGATCTAATTGAAATCAAGAGCAATTTAAAAAAGGCTTGCAGACTGTTCTACATCAGTCAGCAAGCCTTTTTAATTGCTTGAAGAATCTTTTGGGTTAGAATTAAATCACAGCAAGAAGGTTTTTAAAAACAAGAGTTACTCTATCGTAAAGAAGGGTAGGTATAAATTTAAGGGTTAAATAATAACTAAAACCCTGAGGATTAACCTCATAAAACAACAAAAATTTATAAAAAATTCAGGAGGGAATAGGTATGGAGCGAAAAGTAAAGCAAGAGGTAACAGGATTTCGAACCCAGGACGGGGCCGGAGTAAGTTTGGTTCGGGTACTGGGTCCGGATACGATCAATGATTACGATCCGATTTTGATGTTGGATTCCTTCGACAGCGTAAAACCCGAAGATTATACCAAAGGCTTTCCCCTGCATCCCCATCGAGGGATTGAGACCATTAGCTACGTTTACCGAGGGCAAATGACCCATAAGGACAGCTTAGGAAATGAAGATACCATCGGAGGCGGAGAAGTACAGTGGATGACCGCGGGTTCTGGAATTATGCACGAAGAAAGACTTCCGGCCTCCGAGCGACTCCTGGGGGTACAACTGTGGCTGAATTTACCGGCTAAGGATAAGATGGTACCACCGGCATACAACAGCATTAAAAACGCCGATATTCAGGAGATAACCTTGGAAAAGGGAAAACTTCGATTGCTGGCCGGGGAATATAAAGAATATAAAGGCTATCAAAGTATGTATTTGCCTCTGAATTATTATGATATCCATCTAGATGCTCATGCTTCTATTACCATTGACACGGAAGAAGATCGATCGATTATGCTCTTTACTCTTTTAGGGGAGGCGGTTGTTGCCGGAGCCCATATCCAAGAGAAAACCGCAGTAAAATTAACTTCGGGAGATCAGGTAAAAATTCAGGCTTCCCATAAACCTGTCCAAATCCTTTTTGTCAGTTCAAAAATGCTGGATGAGCCTGTTGCATGGGGCGGACCTATTGTAATGAACACGAAGGAGGAGTTAAATCAAGCCTTCTCGGATTTGGATCAAGGAACCTTCTTAAAAGAAGCGATTGATTATTAATTAAGAAGCGATTGATTATTATAAGGAGACGATTATGGAAAAACAATTGCAAGAGGTGCTACCCTTTTATAAAACATTGACCAGGGAAGAAAAAGAAGAATTTCTGCAGCAAAGTCAATTATTAGAAGGAGAATCGGGAAAGATCATCGTTGAAACAGGCGCGGTCTGTCAGAAGGTATATTTTGTTCTGGAAGGCAGTCTTCGGGTATTTCAACTATCGGAAGAAGGAAGGGAAATGACTCTTTACCGAGCCGGAAAAGGGGAGGCCTGCCTTTTTTCTTTAACCTGCATTATGAAAGAAGAGGCCCTGAATACCGTAACCGTTGTGGAAGAAAAGGCAAGACTGGTAGGGATTCCCTCAGAATTTTTTGAAGATCTGATGTCCCGGAATATTGAATTTCAACGGTACTTTCTTCGCCGTTTGCTGCATAAAATCTCGGGTCTCATGATTCGAACGGAATCGGTGACTTTTCGATCTATTGAGGAGCGCCTGGCAAAGTATCTCCGGGATCATTTTTCATCAGAAGGTTTTTCTACGTTAGCCACCACTCATGAAAAAATTGCGATTGAAATCGGAACCGCCAGAGAAGTGGTTAGCCGGATGTTAAAAACTTTCCAGAAAGAAGGGATCATTAAGCTTTCGAGAGGGGAAATCACCCTTCTCTCACCAGAAAAATTAAATGAACGGGTTCCAATGTGATTAAGTCACGGGAAAGCAAAATTATCTCTGAAAAGATGTACCCAGATCAACAACAAAACATCTTAGAGGAGGCATTATTAATGAGGTTATGCAAGAGGCATCGGATGAGACGGAAGAGATCCTGGATAAAGTATTAGAATAAAGAGGCCTTTAGGGCCTCTTTTTCTGGTGGGAAAACTGACTGTCGAGACCTTTTTATAATTGAAAGATTATTTAAAAGATAAGCCCCATAGTATGAGAAAGTTTATCAAATACTTGACAATCTTGAAAAAATACACTAAAATAAAAGAAAGTTAGCTAAAGGAAACAATGAAATCATCTATCAAAATAAAAAGGTTGTTGTCTATGGAGCTTACGGAATCAGTAGAAATGTATTTGGAATCCATATATTTGCTGGAAAAAGACCAAGGCCATGCCCGGGTTGTAGATATCAGTAATTTTTTAGATATCTCAAAACCCAGTGTAACCAAAGCGATGCACCTATTGCGGGAAAAAGGGCTCATTCATAACGAGGCCTACGGCCACATTACCTTAACGGAAAAAGGGAAGGCGATTTCTAAGGAAATTGTGAAAAAGCATAACCTAATTTCTTCTTTTTTGGAACATTCTTTGGGACTGAGTCCCATAGAGGCATCGGAGAATGCCTGTAAAATGGAGCATGTGATCTCAGACAAAATGATAGGTGCTATAAAAAACTATTTAAAAGATAAATAATAATATCAGACAAAATGGGGGGATTTTCAATGGAAATGGCTATTGTAAACAGACTGTTTGGTGGAAAAGTTAAAAAGAAAAAAATAAATGAAACGGTTGGCGGGAATAATTTGACTGCTGCACAAACCAATCATCCATATACTATTAAAGCGATTAAAACCGATGAAAAGACCATGAAGGATTTTCTCTTTAGTTTGGGATGTTTTGAAGGGGAAAAAATCACCATTATATCGGTTCTGGCGGATAATTACGTAATTCATATAAAAGATGCGAGATACAGCATTGATCAAGAATTAGCTAAAGCTATTATCATCTAGCTTTAGCTGTCTTTTTCTTGTCTTTCCTTGTTTAAAACATCCATAAGAGAGTGATATAAGGAAAAGAGTATCAATGAAATCAATCAATATGTTTTTTTTGCTCAAAAGTTAGCTTAAGCTAACAAAAAAGTA
>SLKF01000218.1 GCA_007134725.1 Clostridiales bacterium
ATACCTCCAGAACAATTTCGTATTATCATAATCGCAACCCTCCTTTATATTTATATCTTAATAATACATGAAAATCGTTACATTTTCAATCCATTTTCAGAATTTTGTAAATATAGTGCTGAAGCCATGGTAATCCTACCTTGTGTCCAGTATTTCATCAGATAGATTTTATACATCAGATATGGTATAATACAGATGGTTTAGATATATGCTTTAATTAAAACCCTATGGAGGTATTATTATGTCTTATGAAAAAAATGCAAAACCAAACAACAATCAAAAGAAAAAAAATACATCAACAAAACGCAAGAAATTTTTCCAAGCTTTAACTTTTTCCACGATCATTCTACTGATCCTAGGAATTGTGATCGCTGGATTTGCCCTTAATTTTGTCTATAGTACCATTAGTGATAGTCCGGAAATTGACCCCCGTAATATGTATGATTTACTTGGGGACAATTCTTTTATTCTTGATAACGAAGGAAACATACTGGAAGAGATTGATCAGGATGAACAACGGATAATCGTCGATTACTCGGAAATACCGCAAATTCTTCGAGATGCTTTTGTTTCCATTGAAGATGAACGATTCTGGTCCCATAACGGGTTGGATTTCAGAAGAATTGTGGGAGCCGCATGGTCCAACATTTCATCCGGCACTCAGCAAGGTGGCAGTACGATCACACAACAACTCGCAAAAAACCTTTATCTTACCCATGACCAGACTTATACACGAAAAATACAAGATGCTTACTACGCAACACAAATTGAAAATCAATTGTCAAAAGATCAAATCCTTGAAGCCTATTTAAACACGATTAACCTTGGAGGACAAAATCATGGTGTAGAAGCCGCATCTCAAGCCTATTTCTCCAAGTCTGTAAATGAATTGGATTTAGTGGAAAGTGCATTACTGGCAGGCATCCCCCGTAACCCTTCCCGTTACTCTCCGATTCGCTATATTAATGAAGAGGATGTTACAGAAAGTGACATTGTATTGGATGATACTTCCGATTTAATTATTGTTTTTGATGAACGTTCTATTCCCAGATATCAATTAGTCCTACGAATGATGCATCAGAACGAATATATTACAGAGCAGGAATACGAAAGTGCTTTAGCCGAAGCAGATACCCTTCATGAACGGATCAACCCCAGCCGATATAGCGATAGCGGGTTCTCCTCTCACTTTGCAGATTTAGTGAAGGACGATGTAATTGAAGCATTAATTGAAGATGGTCACACGGAGGATCGTGCTAATCAACTGTTTCACTCCGGAGGATTAAGAATTCATAGCACGTTGGATCGCAGTATGCAGGAAATTGCAGAGGATGAGTTTAGTAATCCCGAAAATTTCCCTAGTAATTTACTCGATGACGATGGAAATCTACTTCGTGACGAGGACGGTAATGTGCAACCCCAAGGGGCTATGGTCATATCGGACCCCAAAACCGGAGAAATTAAAGCTTTTATGGGAGGTAGAGAAACCTCAGGACGTAGAATTTTCAACCGTGCTATCGGTGCTGGTAGACCCGCAGGTTCTTCTATGAAACCTCTAGCGGCTTTTGTTCCGGCCCTGGACCGAAACCACACACCGGCAAGTGTTATTGATGACATTCCGGTATATTTTGGTCCTGACCCTGAAGAAAGACTCCCTCAAAACGTGGGTACCACTGGTTATCTAGGACTGATAAACCTTCGTGAAGCCATTCGTATCTCCAGTAATGTTAGTGCTGCCATTTTATTAGATGAGTTAGCTCCTGGAAGAGCCGAGTCTGTTGCAGTTATGAGAGATTATTTAAGTCGATTTGGTATTGAACTCAATGAAGGTGATTATAACTATTCCGCCGTACTTGGTGCTGCTGATGTATCTCCTTACAAAATGAATCGTGCCTATAATGCGATTGCTAATGAAGGCGTATACATGGATTTAATATCCTTTACCCGTATAGAGGATGCTTCCGGAAATTTACTGTTAGAAAACCAACCGGAAAAAGAGCGGATTTTCGATCCCGATGTAGCCTATTTAATGACGGATATGATGCGAACAGCGATTAATAGTGGTTACGGCCAGGAAGCACGAATACGATCTGGCAATCAGGGAATCCCGGTATCCGGGAAAACCGGAACTTCTCAAGAACAAAGAGACGCCTGGTTTGTCGGTTATACCCCTTATCTTTCGGGAGCAACATGGATTGGGTTTGATCTAAATGAAAGTCTAGGAAGCAGCAGTGTGGTTTCTGCCAATCTTTGGTCCAAGATCATGACCCGTATCCATGAAGGCTATGGGGACAAAGACTTCGAAAGACCGGATAACATTATTTCCAGAGAAGTTTGTGCTATATCCGGTAAGATACCCACGGAATTATGTGAACGGGATCCCCGAGGAAGCCAAGTAATTACCGAACTCTTTATACGGGGTACAGAACCCACCGAGGAATGTGACAGTCATGTGCTTGTCAGAATTCATGAGCCTACGGGTACCTTAGCCACTGAGGATACCCCTGAAGATGAAATCACTGAAAAAGTATACGTCTCTCGACCTGTCCCATACTATCCAGAAGACCATGATGGTATTACTCCAAAAGACTGGCCCTACGAACTACCAAGAGACATTAAAGAATTGGAAGAATACGATCCGGAAGTTCACGGTAATGGTTCCGTTACTGTCAAATATGTAGAAATTGATGAAGACGGCGAAGTAATCCGAACCCTCTCTCCACAAGAATACGTTGTAGAAGATGAAGCCGTGGGAACCGAGTACACTACAGAACAGAGGCCCTTTGATAATTATGAGTTTGTAGGATTAGATCCCGATGGAGCCCCAGCCTCCGGTACTGTTATCAAGGAAGAACAGCATGTGATATATCAGTATCGGGCAGTCCTTGAAGAAGAACCGGAAGAGGAAGAACCGGATGAAAAAGAACCGGAAGAGAAAGAACCGGATGATGATGATGAAGAAGAACCGGACGACGAAGAGGACGAAGAAGACGAAGAGGACGAAGAGGATGATGATGAAGAGGAAGATGATAATCCTAGTGGAAACAACAATGGTAACGATAACAACAACGGCAACTCAAACTAACTCAAAATGGAGTGTGATTAACTTGATACAAGCAGGCGTTATTACAGTAAGTGATAAAGGTTCTAAAGGACAACGTGTAGATGAAAGCGGACCAGCCTTAAAAAAAATTCTCGAAAAAAATATGGATGCAAGGGTTGATTCCATGATTATTGTTCCTGATGAACAGGATATAATCGAAAAAACCTTAATCTATTACACCGATGTTTTGAACCTGGACCTAGTCCTTACCACCGGAGGAACAGGATTTGCCCCCAGAGATGTTACTCCGGAGGCTACTAAAAGCATACTGGAAAAAGATGTTCCGGGAATCTCAGAAGTTATTCGATCTAGAAGCTTAGCCATTACTCCTAAAGCCATGTTATCTCGAGGTATTTCCGGCATTCGAAAAACTACGTTGATTATTAACCTGCCAGGTAGTCCAAAAGGGGCTACAGAAAGCATTTCATTTGTAATGGATGCATTGCCCCATGGCTTAGCTATACTGAAAGAAGAGGCTAAGGAATGCGCTAGATAAAATCAGCATTCCCATCTGGATTATAAGTTCATCAAAAAAAGAGATAAGCATCGCTTATCTCTTTTTTGATGAATAATATAGTATAATCCTATTGTTAATGCTAGAATTCTGATTCAAACTTAGTTAAAAAACTTGGGAGGTTACTCTTGTCGTTGATAAGTACCAGATTTTCCTCCGGTTTTCTCTAAAAGTTTGATGTCTTTAATAACCATATCTTTGTCTATTGCTTTACACATATCATAGATCGTTAGAGTCGTTATGGAAACTGCACTTAAGGCTTCCATTTCAACTCCGGTTTTCCCAAAAGTTTCAACTTCTGCCTGAACTAAAATTGCGTGATTTTCATAATCTATTTCAAAGTGAATATCCACACCGGTCAAAAATAAATTATGACACATAGGAATCAATCGCGAAGTTTCCTTTGCCCCCATAATCCCGGCTACCTGGGCTACGCTTAAAACATCTCCCTTGGTAATATTTTGTTTTACTATATTGTCCAAGGTTCTTTTTTTCATTACAATTTTCCCGCTGGCAATGGCTTTACGCTTCGTTTCATTTTTGTCCCCTACGTCTACCATCTTTGCCCTACCCTCTTTATTGAAATGGGTTAACCCTTCCACTGAACACTCCTCCTCTATTCCAATTCAAATTCAATTGTTTCTTCTTTCAGATTATCTAATGCTTCACTAATCAATCCTTCCACATCTAGTTTTTCTTCCGAAGCTTTAATAAAATCCAAGCGAGGTTTGATTAACGGTCTCTTCGGCAAAAATACAGAACAGCAATCTTCAAAGGGTTGAATGGAAATTTCGTAGGTATTAATATCCTTTGCTATTTTTACAATATCCTCTTTGTCAAAAGCAATTAATGGTCTGAAAATCGGCATTTCTGTAACTTCCGTAACCACTCGGAGGCTCTCCATGGTTTGGCTAGCAACCTGTCCGATATTGTCTCCCGTAATTAACGCATCAAAATGGTGTTTCTTTGCTATCTCCTGTGCAATTCTTGTCATAAAACGTCGAGAGATAATCGTCATCTCCTCTTCTTGACAAAACTCACTGATGGATTTTTGAATGTTTAACAAATTCACACTGAAAATTTTAAATTCTCCGATATACATGCTAAGCTCTTTCGCAAGATCCATTATTTTCTCTTGTGCCCGTTCACTGGTAAAGGGATAACTATGAAAATGTACAGCATGGACTTTTACTCCTCTTTTTGCCATTATCCATCCCGCAACAGGACTGTCAATCCCCCCTGATAATAACAATAAAGCCGACCCATTCGTTTCTAAGGGGAGCCCACCGTAAGCTTTATAGTGATTACTACTGAGATAAGTTTTATCACGAATCTCAACTCTTATGACTAGGTCAGGATTATGCACATCAACGTGAATTTTATCTCCTAACTGTTCAAGAAGGTACTCTCCAAGGGAACTGCTTACCTCCATGGAATCTAATGGGAATTTTTTATTTGCTCTTTTTGTTACAATTTTAAAACTCTGAATATTATCCTGTTCCAGCCGATTTTTCAATTCTTCTAAGGCCGTCTCTTTAATTATTTCAAATTCGGTTTTTATGCACTTTGCTGTGCTTAAAGAAACAATACCGAACACCTTTCGTACCTTATCAATAATTTCCGGTTGATCTTTTTTATCTGATTTGATATAAACTCTACTATATCCCTGATACAAGTGAACATTTTCAATTCCTTTGATATTGTTTCTGATATGTTTAATTAATTTATCCTCAAAAAAACGTTTGTTTTTTCCTTTCAAACTGATCTCGCCGAATCGTACAATTATTACATTTTCCATTTTTTCACCTCTTCATTATCATTCGCAAATCTTTTATGATGATTCTTAGTTGTTTTACAGTATAGTCCAATTCATCTTTCGTAGTGTAGCGACTGAAACTAAAACGTATGGCACTATCAATAGTTTCAACATCCAGTCCTAAGGCTTTTAGTACATGACTATGACTTAGTTCTGTAGAAGTACAGGCAGAACCGGAAGAAACATAAATTTCTTTACTTTCCAGACTGTGTAATAGTACTTCGCTTTTGACTCCGAGAAAAGACACATTAAGGATATAGGGACTGTTTTCTCCAAATGCATCTCCAATATAAGTTACGTCCTCAATTTCTTCTTCTATTCGTTGAATAAAGTGTTCTTTAAGATCTAAAACCGATTTATAGGCTTCTCTTTTATTCTTGGAAAGCTCTTTGATACTGATGCCAAAGCCTAAAATTCCCGGTGTATTTTCTGTTCCCGGTCTAATAGAGCGTTGCTGGGCCCCTCCAAAAAGCAAGGGCTTTATGAGTGTCCCTTCTTTGACATATAAAACACCCACCCCTTTTGGTCCATGAATTTTATGGGCACTTGCGGTTAACAGATGAATATTCGATTGTTTTACATCGATATCTATTTTACCATAAGCTTGGACTGCATCCACATGAAATTTTGCTCCGGGGCAATTTTCCCGAATCATATGTCCGATTTTTTGAATCGGTTGTATGACTCCGGTCTCATTATTGATGTAAGAAATACTGACCAAGGCTGTATTCTTTTGCAATAATTCCTTTAGATGAGAAAGATCCACCCGACCATTCCCATCCACTTTTCCATAGCAGATTTCAAAACCTTTATTAGCCAATTCTTTAAACGTATTCAATACAGATTTATGTTCGGTTGGCAAAGTAATGATCCTTGCCTTTTTTTCCTTCAGGTGATCCAGTGCACCCAAAATAGCCAGGTTGTTCCCTTCAGTACCACCACTGGTGAATATAATTTCCGAGGGTTTCCCTTTTATTTCTTTTCCAAGAGTTTTTCGAACATCTTTTATTTTACGCTCCACTTCGAATCCTTTTCGGTGAAGCGAAGATGGATTTCCATAGTTGGATTCCATTGTGTCAATCATCGCCTCTATAACTCTTTTCAGGGGTTTTGTTGTTGCAGCATTGTCTAGATAAACTTCCATACTACTCCTCTTTTCTAATAACCTAATATTTCATTGATAATATATACTTCTAAATCCACGAGAGCCGGTTTAGCATGAATCGTTACAGCTATATTGCACATTCGTTGCTCACTGCTACAATCATTACACTTACCGGTAATTCCACAGGGAGTTTTAAGCCCTAATCTTTTGGCATTCAGAGGACAAGCAATCTCTTTTATTCGCTTAACTCCTGTTTCATAATTCTTTACGATTTTGTTTACTCCACAAACGAGAATTACTTTTTTAGGACCAAAAAACATGGAACTCACCCGGTTTCCCACTCCATCAATATTAATTAATTCTCCCTCTTCTGTCAAGGCATTGGAACTGGCTAAGTATAAATCTGAATATTGAGCTTTTGGGAAAATCGATGGCCTTTCTTCCGGTTTGACCATCCAGTGCCAATACACAGGATTTATCTTTTGATCAATGGCTTCATAGAGTTCCATCTCTTTGATCGTCATGGAACCTCCAATACCAATTTTCATTTCAGGGTGAATTTCTTTTAAAATTTCTTCTTTTGCTTCTTCTTTCGTGGTAAAATATTTTACTTTTATCCTATTTTTCGACAAATTTTCGATCACTCGCGCAATTTTTTTGTCCACACTAACACTCCTCCACCTATTTAAATTCCTATACTCTACATTATAAACCATTCCTTCAAGGGATACAAATAATAAATAATAAAAAAAAGTGTTGCAAAATTTGTCGATTCTTGCTATAATTAATTCATGGTTATCCCCCTGGTAACCTCAAATAATCTCTATTCCCAATACCCCTTTTAAACAAAACACATATAGGTATGTGTCCGGGCTGACGGAGGCCCGGTTCTTTTTTTTTGC
>SLKF01000094.1 GCA_007134725.1 Clostridiales bacterium
AAGACCTCTACGTCATATAGTGTCAAAGCTCAATGAATGCAGGAAGGCCATTTAAATGGATATTTAAAGACCTTCTTCTTCTGTTGAAAGAAAAGAGGTCTTTTTCTTATTTTACCAAAGAAAGGAGAGGGTAACGTGGACCCGGGAGACAAATCGAAAGAATTAGCCATAAAAGCAGTAGTAAAAACTTTTACCCTCAAGTTAACAGGGTAAGGTAAGGAGGGAGAATCATGACCGTTGATAAATACCGAGATTTATTGGAAGAATTAATAGAAGCCCTGGATCAAAAAGATAAGCCCAGGCTGAAAGAATTATTTGATGAGCTGCACTCCTATGACAAAGCCCAGTTTTTAATGGATCTGACCCCGGAGCAGCGGAAGATGTTCAAACATTTTTCCGATGAAGACCTGGCGGAGATTTTAGAAGAACTGGAATACGATGAGCAAAGAATCCTGATTGAGGAATTGGGGATGCAACGAACCGCAGAAATACTGGAGGAGATGGCCAGTGATGAAGCGGCGGATTTACTTGGAGAACTGGAAGATAATGAAACCGCGGAAATTTTTGCCCTGATGGATGATCAGGAGGAAGTGGACATCCGAAGGCTCATGCAGTACGAAGAGGACACCGCGGGAGGATTGATGACCGATGAATTTATTACGATCCCGGATACCTATACCGCAGAGGATATTTTAAATAAACTTCGAAATTTAGCACCAAAGGCGGAGACGGCCTACTATCTTTATGTCACGGACCCACACTTAAATCTTCGAGGGGTACTGTCCCTTCGGGAACTGATCGTAGCGGAACCGGAAACCAAAGTGGAAGAGATTATGTCGGAACGGGTGGTTTCCGTGCCCGTGGAAATGGACCAGGAGGAAGTAGCGGAAATCATGGAAAAGTATGACTTTCTCGCCCTGCCCGTGGTTAAGGAGGAAAAAATCGTTGGAATTATCACCATTGATGACGTGATTGATGTCCTGCAGGAAGAAACTTCCGAGGATATTTACCGTCTGGGTGGTCTTTCAGGAAGCGAGGCGGACCTTCGGGAAAGCAGTACCAGCTCTTTGCAATCCGCAAAAAAACGAATCCCATGGCTTGCAGGCCTACTGTTGGTAGGAATTATGGCGGGGACGATTATTGAACAATTTGAAGCAACCCTGGAAGCGGTAGCAGTCCTGGCCGTATTTATTCCCATGATGACCGGTATGGCAGGAAACACGGGAACCCAGTCCTTGACCGTCGTGGTCCGGGGGCTTACCTTAGGAGAATTTGAAGGGAAAGGAATTTTTCAAGTAATTCGCCGGGAAGCAGGAGTGGGGATTTTTATCGGCCTTGCCAATGGTATTGTGATCAGTATTATCGCCATGGTTTGGCAGGGGAGTGCTATGCTTGGCGCCGTTATCGGTGTATCTTTATTGATCACCTTATTTGTTGCAACCTTAGCGGGAACCGTGATTCCCTTATTAATTGATAAATTAAAAATTGATCCTGCAGTGGCTTCAGGACCATTTATCACCACGGTCAATGACCTGATCGGACTGACCATATATTTTTCCATAGCCACATACTTTATGGAACAACTTATGTAGAAAACTTCCCCTCAATTGATGAGGCGATAAGGAGGGAAAAGGATGGCCCTAGACCGATACGACAGTTTGTTGGAAGAATTAATTGAAGCCTTGGATCATAAGGATAAAAATAAAGTGAAGGAATTATTCGATGAACTTCACTCCTATGATAAAGCTCAGTTTTTAATGGATCTGAGCCCTAAGCAACGGGAGATGTTTCGCTATTTTTCCAATGAAGAATTGGCGGACATTTTTGAGGAATTGGAGTATGACGAACAAAAGGTATTAATTGAAGAACTGGGCGTGAAACGAACCGCAGGGATTTTAGAAGAAATGTCTTCCGATGATGCGGTGGATTTAATGGGAGAAATGGAAGAAATTGAAAAACTGGAAATCTTTCAAATGATGGATGATAAAGAAGAAATTGATATTAAGAGACTGATGCAGTATCCCGAGGATACCGCCGGTGGATTGATGACCGATGAATTTATTACCATTCCCGATACCTTTACCACGGATGACACCCTGAAGAAAATTCGAAAAATCGGCCCCGATGCAGAGACCGCCTACTATCTTTATGTGGTGGATGAGAAAAAGAATCTTCGTGGGGTTTTGTCTCTTCGGGAACTGATCATTTCCGATCCGAAAACGAAGGTGGAGGATATCATGTTTGAACGGGTGGTTTCCGTGCCTGTGGATATGGACCAGGAGGAAGTGGCGGAAATTATGGAGAAGTACGACTTTCTAGCCCTTCCCGTGGTACAGGATAACAAGGTGATGGGAATTATCACCATCGATGATGTGGTGGATGTTCTACAGGATGAAGCCTCGGAGGATATCTATAAGCTTGGTGGTTTTTCCGGTAGTGATCAGGATTTAAGAGAAGTCAGCACCAGTATATTTAAATCCGCCCAGCGAAGAATTCCCTGGTTGATCCTATTACTGTTCTTAGGACTGTTGGCAGGGAATATCATCGGCCGTTTTGAAGATACCTTGGAAACCGTAGCCATACTGGCCGTATTTATTCCAATGATTGCGGATATGGCCGGAAACACAGGCACTCAGTCCCTGGCCGTGGTGGTACGGGGAATTACCCTGGGAGAATATGAAGAAGAAGGGGTATTCCCCGTAATCCGCAGGGAAGCCGGTGCAGGAATTATTATTGGAGTGGTAAACGGACTGTTAATCAGTGTAATCGCCACCTTCTGGCAAGGAAATGCCATGCTGGGAGTGGTCATCGGATTGTCCCTTTTCATTACATTATTTGTGGCCACCTTATCGGGAACCATTATCCCCCTGATTATGGATAAATTCAACATTGATCCCGCTGTGGCTTCCGGGCCTTTTATTACAACAATTAATGATATGATTGGACTGACGGTTTACTTTACCATTGCCACGTACTTTATGGAGCATTTAGTATAATCGGAAAGGATGAGAAGTCATGAAAGAATGGAAAAATTTATATCCAAAGGATTTTCGAAGGGAAGTTCGAGAAGGAAAATGGACCGCACCTACGGCCGGGGTTGCACCGGGGTATGCCCAGGCGAACCTGGTGATTCTGCCAAAGAGCGTAGCCATGGATTTTATGATTTTCGCCCAACGTAACCCCAAGGCCTGCCCGGTGATTGATGTGCTGGAAGCCGGAGTAATAGAGGCTCCCAGTGCAAAGGATTCGGACATCCGTCGGGATGTACCCAAGTATCGGATCTATGAGAAAGGAAAAGGATATCGGGAAACAGCTTCCATTGAAGAAGTATGGGAGGAAGATTTTGTATCCTTTTTGCTGGGATGCTCCTTTACCTTTGAATCGGAGCTGATCAAACAGGGGATCCCCATGAAACATATCGATTTAGGAAAAAATGTCTCCATGTATAAAACTTCGATTCCCTGTAAAAGTGCGGGGAGTTTAACGGGAGAAATGGTGGTCAGTATGCGGCCCATTAAAAGCAGTCAAATTGCCAAAGCCGTGGAGATTTCCGGAAGATATCCCCAAGTCCATGGCAGCCCCATTCATATTGGGAATCCCCAAGCCATCGGCATAAATAATATGGAAGTACCGGACTATGGAGATGGAGTGCCCATTGAAGGGGATGAGATTCCCGTATTTTGGCCCTGTGGAGTGACCCCTCAGTCGGTTCTTATGAACTCCGGGGTGGATTTCTTCATTACCCATGCTCCCGGTCATATGTTTGTTACGGATATTAAAAACGAAGATTTAGGGCGCTAAAAAAAGCTCATTTCCTAGGAAAGATGGAAATGAGCTTTAATAAATTCCTGAAACTCCCGGTCCAGGGGTGATGCGGTACGATTTTTATGATAGACAAAATAAAAATGGCGAAAAAGACTTACCTCTTTGATTCGAAAGGATTTTAACAGGCCGTAGCGGATTTCATCGGCAATGGCGTATTTGGATAAAAAGGATAATCCCAATCCTCGGCGAATACACTGCTTGATGGATTCCGTATTTTCAATATAGGCAACGGTCTTCAATGCATTGATGCCAAGGTCCTGTTTTTCCAGGGCTTCCTCCACCAGTTTTCGGCTGCCGGAGCCTTCCTCCCGAAAGATATAAGAATGCTTCAGGGCCTCAGATAGACTTACTTCCTCAGGCCAGGATGCGAAGGGCTGGGTGTTGGGGGTAACGAGTACAATCTCGTCCTCCACAAGCTGTAAGTACTCTAATTGCTTATGAAAGCTTTTGGCACCTACAAACCCGAAGTCGATATCCCCTTTCAGGATGCCCTCTACCACTTCCTTGGAATCAAAATGGATCAGGTTGTAGGTGATTTCTTTGTAGGTTTGGTGAAACCCGTAGAGGATGTCCGGAAGCAGGTACTGTTCCGGGATGGTGCTGCTGGCAATTTCAATATGCCCGATCATTTTTCCCTGAAATTTCGAGAGTTCCAAGGTCGCATCCTTTTTTAAGTTGATCATGGATTTCGCATAATCATAAAGGATCTTTCCTGAGGGGGTCAAGGCGATTTTTCGATTGGAACGGTTGACCAAACTGGTATCCAGTTCCTTCTCTAAATTAGCAATATGGTTACTTACGGTGGGTTGGGTAAGAAACAGGGACTCCGCCGCTTTCGAAAAGCTTTCATATTTAGCAATGGCAATAAAGGTTTCCAGTTGTTTGATATCCATTAATAATCCTCCTAGGGTGATAATTCTTATGCTTTCAAGTATAATCAAAAATTTATCAAGTTGCAAATAGATGAAGTTAATTTATTTTGGGTTAGATATAAAAAAATCCGATTGATAAACCCGGTCAAATATGATAAAAGAGAAGAGAAGAAAGAAGGTGAGTTGTAGATGAACGAGAAAAACAAGGAAACAGATAAAGACATGAATACAGAAAAAGAAATGAATACAGAAAAAGAGGAAATCCGTCTTACCCAACTGACAAAGAGTTCCGGGTGAGCGGGGAAAATCGGGCCGGATGTTCTGGCCGAGGTATTAAAATATCTTCCGAAGGTAGAGGATCCCAGACTTCTTGTGGGACTGGACACCTCCGATGATGCAGCGGTGTATCAGCTAAATGAGGAAATGGCACTGATCCAAACCTTGGATTTTTTCACTCCCGTAGTGGACGATCCTTATACTTACGGACAAGTGGCTGCGGCCAATGCCCTAAGTGATGTGTATGCCATGGGAGGGAAACCTATGGTGGCAATGAATATTGTTTGTTTCCCCGATTGTCTGGATCCTTCCGTGTTAAAGGATATTCTACTGGGAGGGGCAGATAAAGTAAAGGAATCCGGAGCCCTGTTAGTAGGGGGGCACTCCGTGGTAGATGAGGAACCGAAATATGGACTTTCCGTCACTGGAATGGTGCATCCCACAAAGGTGTTAGCCAACAACACGGCAAAGCCGGGAGATATTTTGATTCTTACCAAGCCCTTGGGACTTGGCATCTTAAATACTGCTATTAAAGCGGAAATGACAACGGATACCCAGTACCGGGATGCGGTTGATACCATGATCACGTTGAACAAGTATGCTATGGAAGCCTTAGAGGATGTAACGATTCATGCCTGCACCGATATTACAGGTTTTGGAATTATCGGTCACGGAAAAGAGTTGGCCGAGGGTAGTGGGGTTTCCGTGGAGTTTTTCAGTGAACAGATGCCGGTGATTGACGGGGCCGAGGAATTGGCCAAAATGGGCATTATTCCCGGAGGAATGTATACCAATCGAAAATATATGGAAGGTACAGTGGAAAATCACTGTGAAAATGAAGCCATGCTGGACATTATGTACGACCCTCAAACCTCAGGGGGCCTACTGATTTCCATTCCTGAAGAGCAGCGGGAAAAAGCCTTGGAAGCCTTAGCAAAAATTGAAAAAACCCCCTTTGCTGAAGTGGGAAAAGTGATCGAGAAAAAAGAAAAAGCGATTTATATTTATTAGTGAATAATCCCAAAGCATAAAGAAATCCCTAAAACATAAAAAAATCCCCTTAGGACCTATGGTCTTAAGGGGATTTTTATGAAATTGCCGTGTTAAGGATTCTTCTTTATTACTGAAGGGTTTATCGCTCTTTAAAGACTACTCTTCGGAAGCCGTATAAATCATCCGACTGTAGCAGTTTTCGAAGCCCATTTTTTCGTATAATTTAATGGCCCGTTTGTTGTAGGTTTCCACATGCAGGGAAAGGTTTCCTTCTGTCAGCTGAATGGCTTTTTGAAGGATTTCCGTCGCAATGCCTCGGCCCTTGGTGTTTCCTCGGGTAGCAATATAGGCAAGATGATATTTGGTGGCAAACTTATCGAAACCGAAATTTACAATAATGGAAATTCCCGCAATTTGTTTGTTGTGATAGGCCACAATCACAAAACCTTTATCAAAGGCATTATCCAAGGCGTTATGAATTTCATCGGCAGGGTCTCCAAATTCCATCAACCAGTCTCCCACAAGGGATACGATTTTCTCATCGGACAGCAGGTTTTCCGCCCGACTGATTTCCCGAACTTCCAGATTCGCCCGTCCGTCATTTAGAAGGATTACGTGATTCCCCTGTTTTACATTTCCGGCTTCCGCCTCTTTCATAAAACCTGCCACGGAGTAACCGTTGGCAACATCCAGTTTGATATTCTCCAGTTTACGGAATTTTTCCGTATAATGGAGCAGCTCTTCATCGGTGATTCCTGTGATTTTACCACCGGTGTCATACACGGCATCCAAGGCTTCCTGGGCGGTGGAACTTTGAAATCCGATTAGATGTTTGTTGTATTTGGTGATTTTAAAGCCCTCTTTGCTTAAGGGCAGAATCTTGGAGCTGTTTTTCTTATAGGATTCGTAGATTTCGTTCCCTTCGTTGGTGGTGCAGCTATACAGCATTGGAAGTTTTTCAATCTGTTCCTTCACCCATAATTGCCGAAACCCTAAATGAATACCGGAAAGAAGATAGCCGTAGCTCATTTGAGTAAAAATACTGGTAAGCTCCCCTTTAACCTGGGCATCAATTTCATCGGAAATATAGGAGAGGGCGGTCATATTGAGCACATTATTTTCCAGTCCCGGATTCACATTGTACCAGTCATTTTCCTTGGAAAGCTCTTCACTTCTTTGAATGGACTCATGATGGTTTTTTCCATGGCGGACCACTTCGATATTGGGAAATTTCAAGAGTTTATTTTCCTTGGTCTTGCTTCTTTCAGGAAGCACAAACACACAGTTGACATCATAGTATTGTGACAGATAGGCTAAAGATTTGGCTAAAACTCCGAAGACACCGAGACAAAGAGTGGTTTTTCCTACGGCTAAGGCATCTCGAATCAATAGATAGGCTAAGCGGTCCTCCCGATGTCCCGAAGGATTGTTTCCTTCCAGCTTTAAGTATATCTTCGAGATTCCCA
>SLKF01000117.1 GCA_007134725.1 Clostridiales bacterium
CTTCCTGCTTTTTGAGGCGGACAATTACTCCGTCCCTCTGTCCCCTCTGTCCCCCCTATCCGCTTAAAACTACATAAAAATGAAACTCTAACATTCATTGTTAGAGTTCCATATTTCATGTTCTATTTTATTATAGTATATTTTCTTTTAAACTTCCATAATTATATGCAGAATCATTGGACGACGTTTGGTCTTTTCGTAGAGGAAGCCTTTTAACTGATCCCGAATGGCCCCTTTGATAACAGACCACTCTTTGGCGTTTTGCTTTTCGCAGCTTTCTAAGGCTTTCGTTACAACCTCCTTGGCTTCCGCCATTAAGGTTTCGGATTCCCGAACATAAACAAATCCTCGGGAGATGATATCCGGTCCGGCCATCACTTTTCGGTTTTCCCGTTTGATGGTTACAACCACGATCATCAGTCCGTCTTCCGCTAAATGCTTTCGATCCCGAAGAACGATGTTTCCAACGTCTCCTACACCAAGACCGTCCACCAGAACCTGTCCCGCAGTAACTTTTCCGATAACCTTTGCAGATTCCTTGGAGAATTCCATAATATCTCCCGTCTCACCGACGAAAATATTTTCCTTAGGCATTCCCAGTTCTTCCGCTAACAGTCCGTGCTGACGAAGATGTCTGACTTCCCCGTGTACGGGAATAAAGTATTGCGGTCTTACCAGTCGGTGCATCAGCTTTAATTCTTCCTGGCAGGCATGTCCTGAGGTGTGAATGTCATAGAGTTTATCATAAATAACTTCTGCCCCTCGATCATATAGCAGGTTCATTACTTTTCCAACGAGTTTTTCATTTCCGGGAATCGGTGTAGAGGAAAATACTACGGTATCCCCTTTTCGAATATCCAAGGTTCGGTGATCGTCACTGGCCATACGAGGAAGGGCCGCCATGGGCTCTCCTTGAGAACCGGTTACTACTACTACCACTTCTTCATCGGGATATTTATCCATTTCTTTTTCCGTAATGGTAATTCCTTCCGGAATATTCAGTACTCCCAGTTCCTGGGCTACGGCGCCGACGGTCAGCATACTTCTTCCCGCAAAAACAATTTTTCGGTTGTATTTTACGCAAGAGTTTACAATCTGCTGGATTCGGTGTACATGGGATGCAAAGGTTGCAATAATAATACGACTTTTCCGTGTGCTGAAGATCTCATTAAAGGTATCTCCCACACTTTTTTCCGATCGGGTGGTTCCCGGTCGCTCGGCGTTGGTACTGTCGGCGAGCATAACCAATACCCCTTTTCGTCCGATTTCCGCGATTTTATCCAAATCGATAATCTGCCCGTCAATGGGGGTATAGTCGATTCGAAAGTCTCCCGTATGGAATACAATTCCTGCAGGGGTTTCCACGGATAAGGCAAAGGCATCGGGAATACTGTGGGAAGTACTGATAAACTCCACATTAAAAGCCCCTAATTGAACCTTTTGTCGGGGTTCTACCCGTTCGATGTGGGCATTTTTCATTTTAAAGCCCTTTAACTTATTCTCAATAAGTCCTACGGCTAATCGACTTCCGTATACCGGTACATTGATTTTTTTCAGGAAATAAGGCAGGGCTCCGATGTGATCTTCGTGTCCGTGGGTAATAACAATTCCCTTGACCTTCTCCTTGTTCTTGATTAGATAGGTAATATCCGGGATTACAATATCTACTCCTAGCATTTCTTCCTCGGGAAAGCTCAGCCCGCAGTCAATGATCAGGATCTCATCCTCATATTCAATCGCGGTCATATTCTTTCCGATTTCCCCTAGTCCTCCTAGTGGAATAATTTTTAACTTGTCTTTTTTACTTACCAACTTTGTCACTCCTTCTACTTATTTATGTTTACAATCCGAACATAAGCCAAAAAACTTTAATTTATGGTCTTTTATGTCGAAATCATATTCTTTTTCAATTTCTTTTTCCAAATCGTCCAATAGATCAATTTTCACTTCAATAATTTTGTTGCACCCCTGACAGATTAAATGATGATGCTGATGATCTTCGTCACCGGTTTTAATCTCATATCTCGAACATCCGTCATCCAAATTAATTCGAGAGATAATATCCATTTCCTCTAATAATTGCAGAGTACGATATACCGTGGCCAAACCGATTTCCGGACAGTCCTTACGAACCAGCTCGTAAATCTCTTCGGTATTCAGGTGTTCCCCTTTATTTTCCATTATTATATTTAACGTCGCCCGTCGTTGGGGGGTTAACTTGCTTCCTTTTTCTTTTAATCGCTCTTTTAGTATATCCATGGTTTCCAACATATTTTTCGCCCTCGCTTCTCAATTAATAATTATTTTCATACCTTAGTATACTGGATTTCCTATGGGCTGTCAAACTTCTTTTCCACAATTGATAATCCTGCTGAAAATAATCCACCCTAAGAAATTTCACTTTGGGGAAATTTCCACGGGAATTTCCTTTTTAAGCTGAATTCCTTCTGGTTTGACGATGCAATTAAAGGCGCGAAATCTTACGCCGGCTTTATCCGCCAAGACTACGGCTTGGGAAAAAGCGGGATCCATCTCGCTGTTGGGTCTAAAAAATCTCCCGTCACTTCGCTGTACCACAAAAAATACTTCTCCGCGATGCCCGGACTTCAGGCTTTCCATCAACTCCAGTACATGTTTCAGTCCTCGAGTGGTGGGGGCATCGGGGAAGGTGGCCAACCCCTTATTTTTTACCAGGGTTACGCATTTTGCCTCTATTAAGGCTAACTCCCGGGTTTTCGGATTTAATAAACTAAGGTCAAACCGACTTTTTTTAAAGGTCACTTCCCGTTTCACCGTGGAAAACCCTTCAAAACCGGAGATCAATCCTTCTTTAAAGGCTTTTTCCAATAGTTGATTGGGCAGTTTTGAATCAATGGATATTAAGGTATCCCCGTGGTAGACCATTAACAAATCGAACTTGGTTTTGCGGTGGGGCTCATTTACTTTTCGAAGAATCACTTTTGCGTCCTTCGTAAGCAGTTCCCTCATCCGACCGGTATTGGCGATATGTACGGTCTCCAGGTTCCCTTCAACGAAGACTTCCCCGATAAACCGGTTCACCCTTCGTTGAAACAACCCCTGTACTTTTTTACCGGGAATTTCTATAAAAACCATGTTTCCTACTCTTCTTCTTCGTCTTCTTCGTCTTCGTGGTCATGGTCATGATCGTGGTCATGGTCCTCTTCAACGATGGTTTCATAAGCATCCACCACTTTTTGATACTCTTCGTCGTCTTCAATGGAGACCAATACGAAATCATCTTCGCCTTCACCTTCATTTTCAATACGGAAAACGTAGGCCTCTTCCTCTTCTTCGGCTTCCAGAGGCATTAAGATCGTGTACTCTTTCCCTTCTAATTCCAGGGTCATAATGATCTCAAATTCTTTTTCCTCATCGTTCTCGTCAATCAGGGTAATGATATTTTCTTTTTCTTCCATGGTTAAAAAACCTCCTTTAATTTTCATACTTTTGGTGATTCGTAAATATATTGTTTCTTTCATCATAATCTTTTTAAATAACTATCCTCTTTTAAATAACTATCTTTTAGTATACCCTCTTCTTTCAAAAAAAACCAGGGTTTACAAACTGTTCAGATATCCTTGGAGAATATGAACCGCGGCCATTTTATCAATGACCTGTTTTCGTTTCTTTCGACTGACATCGGCTTCAATTAAGGTTCGTTGAGCGGCTTTGGTGCTCAGTCGTTCATCCCAGTAGATAATGGTTACGCCGAATTTATTTTTCAGTTTTTCACAAAAGACCATGGTTTTTTCCCCTTGGGGTCCCAGGCTTCCATTCATGTTTTTGGGAAGACCCGCCACCACGGTTTTGATGCCGTGAAGCTCTATGATCTCTTCTAAGCGCCGATAATCTTCTTTTTTGTTTTTCCGAAAAATCGTCTCGATACCCTGGGCCGTAAAACCCAAAGCGTCGCTTACCGCTACACCGATGGTGCGGTCTCCTATATCCAGTCCTAAAAACTTTTCCATAGATCCTCCTTAAATAACTTTAATACAAAAATCGGGACAAACCTTTCCGCAGTATCCGCAAAAAACACAGCGCTTCGGGTCCACCAGGGCCCGTTTTTTCCCTTTTTCTCCTTGAAGACTGAGGGCATTCATATTACAACGATTCACGCAACGACCACACCCCTGGCACCAATCTGCGATTTGCAGGGTTCTCGGTTGAGCCTGAATTTTTTTTATGGTATCATTGGAAATTTTTTCATTTGAGAAAATTCCCGCATTTACTTCCACTTCTTCCCTGGACTGCATGCCTACGGCAATGGAATCCAAGTCCTTCAGGTTTAAAACGTAATCAAAGCTCTTTTGAAAATCCGAGAGAAGATGTCCTCCTCCTAAGGGTTTCATGGCAAAAATGCCCATATCCTTTTTTTTCGCTTCTCCGATGGCCTCCAGCATTTCTTCCATGTCCCCATCCACGATGCCCAATCCCTGATGGTTTACGATGGGATGGACCACATCAATGGCTCCATGGTTTGCGGCGGCCCTTACCCCGGAAATAAAATGGGTGGAGATGCCGAAACTCCCAATGACCCCTTCCTTTTTCTTAGTAAGAAAAAAGTCGATGGCCTCCTGATGGCCCCGAAGGGTATGTTCACTTTCCTGTTCATGTAACATAAACAGATCGATATAGTCGGTTTCAAGACCCATAAGGGCCTCTTCCAAACTACTTTTCGCCGTGTCCCGAGAGTAAGCATAGGACTTGGTGGCAATGTGGATTTTTTGTCTTCCCCACTGTTTTAGAGCCCCACGGATCTGATGATAATTCTCGTACAGGGCGGCGGTATCAATAAAGTTTACTCCATGATCAAAGGCATGAAGCAAAATATTTTCCGATTCTTTTATCGAAAGATTTCGTTGCAAGGGACTGATGGTCAAGGATCCGAAACAGAGTTTGGAGACTTTCAGTTCACTTTTTCCTAATCGATTGTACTCCAAGGTCACCCTCCTTAAAATCCTACCATACAAATACTAATTATAACACAGTTGATTTGCAAATAGGAAACCTTTCCATAAAAAAAAGTAAGAGGCGATCCCCTTACTTCCCTGATTTTATTTGGATAAGTAAGATCGTAGGAGTTCTTCCAGTAATTCATCCCGTTCGATCTTAGAAATGATACTTCTGGCGTTATTGTGACTGGTAATATAGGTCGGGTCCCCGGATAACATATACCCGATGAATTGATTTACCGGATTGTATCCCTTTTCCTCTAAGGATTGGTATACGGTTTCAATGATATTTCTAGCTTCGTCCTGCTTTTCCTGGTCAATATTGAACTTCATGGTAGATTGATCATCGTACATGATATCGCCCCCTTAAATTATTGTTCCCTAAGTCTTCCTCCTATTTTACCATAGATTTCGAAAGTTTAAAACCACGGGGGTCTTTTTCTTTCAAAACTCTTTCAAAAATCTTTCGTTTTTTTTCTAAAATAAGGATTATTTCAACTGATACAGTACCAGACCACTAAGCATTAATGCCAATCCCACCGCTTTTCGTAGGGACAAGAGGATGATGGGCTCCCCAAAGTAACCAAAATAATTAATCCCCGCCGTAAACACAATCTGGGTGACAATCATCAGGGTGATGGTATAACTTGCCCCGATGGAGGTAATGCCGTTGATTACACTGAAGATAATTACCACTCCCATGACGCCCCCTAACAGATAATAGGGCTGCACTTCTTTTAAGGGACTGAAATTCAGGTTTTCAAACAGCAGCATAATAATAAAAGCCACCACAAACCCGCTGCCGTGGACAAAGGTATTGGTATGCCAAAACCCGATCTTATCACTGAGGCGGGCATTGAAAATTCCCTGCATGGATACCATAACCCCTGCCAAAATTGAAAAAAGCATTCCGTACAACATCGCTTTCACTCCTTCTTTTCTAAGTACTTAAACTTAGCTTCGTCTACAAATCTCCCGGGGATCTTCCAACTTCCCTCTTTTTTATCCTGAGAGTTCCTCAGCCCATAAAAACCCCCCTATAATATCGCTATCATAGAAGGGTTTGTTCACTGAAAGAATCTCATTGATGGGGATTTATTTCCCCTTATAGGATTCTGATAAACTCAATGTCCTAGAGGGTTTCCTCCACATAGGATTTTACTGCCGCTAAGGCTTCATTAATTTTTTCCGGATTCTTTCCTCCGGCCTGGGCCATATCCGGTCGACCGCCACCGCCGCCGCCGGCAACTTTTGCTCCGACCTTGACGATGTCTCCCGCTTTGATGCCTTTTTTAATCAAATCCTTGGTTACGATGGCGATAAAGTTGGCTTTGCCGTTGTTACTTCCTCCAAGGACAATGATGCCGCTTTCCATTTTTTCCTTCAAGCCGTCGCCGACCTTTCGGATTTCGTCCATTTCCTTTTCCCCGAGGTTCTCCAGGATTAGGGGGACGCCTTTAACGTTTACTGCGTTGTCCAGCAGATCTCCTGCCACATCCCCTGCAAGCTTGCTTTTTAAGGATTCGATGGTTTTCCCCTGCTCTTTTTGTTCCGCCAGTACTTCATCAATACGTCGCAGGATATTATTTTTTTGTACCTTTAGGGTTTCCGCCGCCTGAAGGATTAAGGCTTCCTGTTCCTTCATCTGACGATAGACCCCTTCTCCGGTGACGGCTTCAATTCGTCGGACTCCCGAGGCCACACTGGACTCATGAAGAATTTTAAACATCCCGATTTTGCTGGTGTTGTCCACATGACAACCGCCGCACAGTTCGTTGGAGTAATTTTCCACTTCGATTACCCGGACGTGGGCATCGTATTTTTCCGTAAATAGGGCTGCGGCTCCTTTTTCCTTAGCATCGGCTAAGGACATGGTGGAGGCGGTGACCCCCTGGCCGTTAAAGATCACGGAGTTTACCTGTTCTTCAATTTTTTCCATTTCCTCTTTGGTCAGGCCTTCAAAATGGTTAAAGTCAAAACGCATCCGCTCGTCGCTGACGAAGGACCCCGCTTGATTTACATGGTCTCCCACAACATCCTTTAAGGCCTGGTGCAGAAGATGGGTTCCCGTATGATTTTTCATCGTAGCAAAGCGCCGTTTCTCATCGATGTGCAGGGTAACCTCTTCCCCTTTTTTGATCCCACCGGAAAGGACTTTAAGAAGTTTATAGGTTCTTCCGTTTTTATCGTTTTGGGTATCCAGTACTTTCCCTTCAAAATGATCATGATAGGCTCTACCCTGATCTCCCACCTGTCCCCCGCTCTCTCCGTAGAAAGGGGTTTTGTCGGTGATCAAGAGGACTTCCATGCCTTCTTTGGCTTCTTCTATGGCCTCTCCCTTATAAACCAGGCCCATAACCCGGGCGGTTTCCTTAAAAGAGGTGTATCCCGTAAATAGGGTCTTCAGTTTGGGATCCACGGATTTTAACGGATCCTCCGCCCAACCTTCGTTGCCTTGTTTTTGCCGGGAACTTCTGGCAAGGTTCCGTTGTTTTTCCATGGCTGCCTTAAAGGCCTCTTGGTCCACGGAAAGCTCTTTTTCCGCTAAAATCTCCAAGGTGAGATCCAAGGGAAAGCCATAAGTGTCATAGAGCTTAAAAGCGTCGGCTCCCGCCAGGGTATGCTCCTTTTTTTTCACTAAGGCTTCGATGTATTCGTCTAAAATTTCCATGCCCTGGCCGATGGTCTCCTGGAATTTTTCCTCTTCCGCGGAGATGATTTTTCGGATATAGTCTTTTTTCTCTTCCAGTTCCGGATAGTCTTCGCCGAAAATCTCCACCACGGTTTCCATCAGGTCTTTTAGGAAGCTGTGACGTATGCCCAGCATTCTTCCGTGACGGGCACCCCGGCGAAGGAGTCTTCGAAGGACGTATCCCCGACCTTCATTGCTGGGAATGATTCCGTCCCCGATCATAAAGGTTACGGCCTTGACATGGTCCGTTATTACTTTAATGGAGGTGCTTTCCCCTTCTTTTTCCGGGGAATTTTTCATGGTTACCACTCGGTCATAGATCTTTTTCGCGATATCAATCTCATAAATGGAGTTTACATCCTGCATAATAGCCGCTACCCGCTCTAAGCCCATACCGGTATCGATATTGGGGCTTGGCAGTTTGGTATAATTTCCTTCTTCGTCTTTATTAAACTGGGTAAATACCAGGTTCCAGAATTCCACAAACCGGTCACAGTCGCATCCCGGTTTGCAATCGGCATCGTCACAGCCATAATCGGCGCCACGGTCATAGTACAACTCGGAGCAGGGACCACAGGGGCCGGTTCCGATTTCCCAGAAGTTATCTTCTTTTCCCAGTCGAACGATCCGCTCTTTTTCCAATCCGATATGCTCATGCCACAGGTCAAAGGCTTCGTCGTCCTCTTCATAAACCGAGGCCCAGATGTTTTCCCGGGGCATTTCAAGATCCTTCAAGACAAATTCCCAGGCCCATTCGATGGCTTCTTTTTTGAAATAATCCCCAAAGGAGAAGTTCCCCAGCATTTCGAAAAACGTGGCATGTCTTGCGGTCCTGCCCACATTTTCGATATCATCGGTACGAATGCATTTTTGACAGGTGGCCATCCGCTTATTCGGCGGTTCCTTGGTTCCTGAAAAATAGGGTTTTAAGGGGGCCATTCCCGCGTTGATCAACAGTAAACTCTTGTCCTCCTGAGGTACAAGAGGATAACTTTTTTGAATGTAGTGCTCCTTTTCTTCAAAGAATGATAAAAAAGCTCTTCGAATTTCGTTTGCTCCCATTGCTTTCATTGATGTTCCTCCTCTATAAATTCGCTGTGCTGCTGTAAAAATTATATCATGTTATATCCGTTTAACCAAGGCGATAAAGTGTTTTCCCAACACATGGATGGTCACGGCGCTGGGTACGGCGATCAGCATCCCCAGAATTCCGAAAACCCGTCCACCGATCATCAGGGAAAGCATGACAAATACGGGATGAATCCCGACCCGCTTGCCTACCACCCGGGGGGTGACAATGCCGCTTTCAATCTGCTGGATTATGGTAAATACCCCGATGACCCATAATGCTTTTATCGGTCCGTCCAGCAGTGCGAAAAACACGGCGGGAACAATCCCGATGACCGGTCCTAAATAAGGAATGATATTGGCAATTCCTGCAATCATTCCCACAAGTACCGCAAACTCCACCCGAAGAACTAACAGGGATACGGTGGTCAGTGTTCCGACAAACAGGGCTACCAAGAGCTGTCCCCGTACGAAACCTCCCAAGGCCGTATTCATATCATAGCCAATTAGCAATGCTTCTTGACGAACCCGTTGAGGAATCAGCATCAGGATCTTGTGTTTGAATTTTTCCCGATCCTTTAAAAAGTAAAAAGTAATAATCGGGGTCAGAATGACATTGATCAAGCGGGTAAAGAAGCCTCGAAAGGTTTGGGTGATAGAACCGAAGGCCCCTAAAAACATGTCTTGAAATCGGTCCATGTCCAGGTCAAACATCTCTCCCAGATTTTCCAGGTTATCCGGTAAAAAAATGATTCGATGAAAATTCCTGTCATAAAAGTCCTGAAAACTTTCATAGGCATTTTCCACGTATTGGGGAAGGACTTCAATGAGCCGTCGAATTTCCCCGGCGATCCTGGGGAAAAAACTGATGGATAAAATCACCAGAATGGCAATGACCGCCCCATAGATCAAAAGGATCCCATAGGGTCTTTTGACCCCTTTTCGATCCATTAAGGTTACCGCAGGATTGAGGATGTAGGCAATGGCGAAAGCCGCCAAGAAAGGTGCTGCCAACTGCAACAAAAACCCCTGGATGGTGTAGAGTCCGATCAGAATTAATACGATGAAAAAGAACAGTACAAAGTAAAAAATCTGTTTTTTTCCGATGAAGATCCGTCGATCCCGATATAAAAAGTTGTTGCCGATATGTATTAAATAATAAATGCCGAAGCCCAGAAACAACAGTGCCCCCAGTAATATCAGGAACTCCAGAAAATTCATGATATAGCCTTTTTCTGCTACCTGAGTTACTTCATTGTTTCCCGCACTAAGTAAAGCGGTTCCCAAGCTCATCCATGATGCAGCCCACAAGATAATCCCCTCCTTTATCATAAAAAACCCTTTTCCCCGGATTTTCAGTACCTTTCCCGTCTTCTTTCATTTTAGCAAATAATAGAAGATAAATCTATTTAAAAAAAGAAAATACAGTGTTTAACCGTATTTTCTTTGATTTATCTCTCCTATTTTTTTGTATTTCCTGTTAATTGGGGAAAGGCCAGTTTTTTTTAGTGGTGGTCCTCTTCAGCAGCTGCCGGATCAAAACCTTCCAGTTCAACGTAGTGCTTGTTATGCTTTGAAGCGTAATCATAAATTGCGGATTTGATGGCCTGCTCCGCCAATACGGAACAGTGGATTTTTACGGAAGGGAGACCTCCCAGTTCTTCCACAACTTTTTTATTGCTGACGTTTAAGGCTTCCTTTACGGTTTTTCCTTTAATCAGTTCCGTGGCAATGGAGGAACTGGCAATGGCGGAACCGCAACCGAAGGTCTTGAACTTTACGTCGGTAATGACTTCATTTTCATCAATTTTGAAATACATCTTCATAATATCCCCGCATTTCGGGTTTCCTACCTGTCCGATACCGTCGGCGTCTTTAATCTCTCCTACATTTCTGGGGTTGGTAAAGTGATCCATTACAATTTCCGTATACATTATTAATTACCTCCTTGAATTTCTTCATATAGTGGGGACATCTGTCGCAACCTCTCTACAATGGGAGGCAACTGTTCTAATACATAATCCACTTCTTCTTCCGTCGTATAAGCTCCGATGGTCAGTCTCAGGGACCCGTGGGCCACTTCATGGGTAAGCCCTAAGGAGAGCAGCACATGGGAAGGATCGAGGGACCCTGAGGTACACGCGGAACCACTGGAGGCGGCAATACCCACCATATCCAGACTCAGTAGTAAGGATTCCCCTTCAATAAATCGAAAAGAAATATTGGTATTGTTGGGAAGTCTGTGGGTTCGGTGTCCGTTTAATAAGGTATAGGGAATGTTATCTAAAATCCCGTCAATCATTTTATCCCGAAGTCGGATTTTTTCCTCAATACGCTCTTCCAAGTCTTCATAGGCTAGCTCTGCAGCTTTTCCAAAGCCTACGATTCCCGGTACATTTTCCGTACCGGCCCGTTTTTTTCTCTCCTGGGCTCCACCATGAATCAAATTATCCAGTCGAATGCCGGGACGAATGTATAGAGCTCCGATCCCCTTGGGTCCATGAAGCTTATGGGCGGACATACTCATCATATCGATGTTCAGCTCATCCACATCAATTTTTCCGCTTCCATATATTTGTACCCCGTCGGTATGAAAGGCTACCTTGTTTTCTTTGGCAATGGCCCCGATTTCTTTAATGGGCTGGATGGTTCCGATTTCATTGTTGGCATACATAATGGTAATTAATATGGTCTCGTCGGTAATGGCCTTTTTCAAATCTTCCAAATCGATCAGACCCTCGGCGTTGACATCCAAATAGGTTGCCGTAAATCCATGGTTTTTTACTAAATATTCCACGGTATGAAGCACCGCATGATGCTCAATCTTTGTGGTGATAATATGATTTCCTTTATTCTTATTGGCAAAGGCATAGCCTTTAATTGCCCAGTTGTCGGACTCCGAGCCGCCGCCGGTAAAATAGATTTCCTTGCCTTTGGCATTCATGGTTTTGGCAATTCGGTCCCGGGCGGTATCCACTGCATTTTTACTCTCTCTTCCAAAGCTGTGAATACTGGAAGGGTTTCCGTATTCGGTTTTCATAAACTCCATCATTTCCTCAAGGACTTCTTCTCTCATCGGTGTGGTTGCGGAGTAGTCCATATAAATTCGTTTGTTCATCATTACACCCCTTTTCTTATATATAAAACATATAATTCTTTTTATTATTCATTCGTTCCTGATCCTCTAGCATATCGCCTAGTGTTGTCGTGTCGATTACATCATTAACGCTTTCCTGAATTCTTGCCCAGACCAATCGGGTTACACAGGATTCCTGATTCCTGCATTCTTCAGCATCCGCATCCATTACACAGTCCGCCGGTCCCACAGGACCTTCTAAGGACCGTATAATATCCCCTACGGTAATCTCTTCCGGGGGATGATTTAACATGTATCCGCCTTGGGCCCCTCGTACACTTTTTACCAGTTTAGCCCGTCGAAGCGTGGCAATTAACTGTTCTAAATAGTGTTCCGAGATTTCCTGTCGTTGGGCGATGTTTTTCAAAGTAATGGGTCCCTCTCCGTAATTCACAGCCAGATCAAACATGGCTTTCAGTCCGTAGCGACCCTTTGTTGAAAACTTCATATCAACCCTCCTCAATAAATCGTCAGAATATTTCCGACTAAACTACTTGGAATTCAATAAGATCATTATATTATACCCGACTCTTTTTGTCAACATTAAAAAAGGAGGATGTTTTCACATCCTCCCGGTGTTTGCATTATTGGTTTTAAAGCCTTTTTTCAAACTTCAAACGTCTTTTATTTTGCGTACTCAATGGCTCTTGTTTCCCGAATTACATTGACTTTAATCTGTCCCGGATATTCCAGTTCCGATTCGATATTCTTTGTGATATCCCGAGCCAGCATAACCATCTGTTCATCGTTGTAATTTTCCGGTTTAATAATGATCCGGATTTCCCGTCCTGCCTGAATGGCAAAGGATTTTTCTACGCCCTCATAGTTGTTGGCGATTTCTTCAAGTTTTTCCAGTCTTTTAATATAAGACTCCAGGGTTTCTCTTCTTGCTCCCGGTCTTGCGGCGGAAACCGCGTCGGCGGCCGTAATTAAAATGGCTTCCAGACTTTCCGGTTCGTGATCTCCATGGTGGGTACTCATGGCATGGATCACTGCTTTGGATTCTTTATACTTTTTCAGTAAAGTCATACCGATTTCCACATGGGTACCTTCTATATCATGGTCCACAGCTTTTCCGATATCGTGTAATAGTCCTGCTCTTTTGGCTACTTTGGGATCCTGTCCCAGTTCCGTGGCCATAATTCCCGCTAAGTGGGAAACTTCAATAGCATGTTTTAATACGTTTTGTCCGTAACTTGTTCGATACTTCAGTCGTCCAAGCAGTCTCATAAGCTCAGGATGCAGTCCGAATACTCCGGTGTCGAAGGTTGCTTGTTCTCCGGTTTGCTTGATGTTCTCTTCCACTTCAATTTTGGCTTTTTCAACCATTTCTTCAATTCTTGCGGGATGAATTCTTCCATCCACAATCAGTTTTTCCAAAGCGATTCGGGCAACTTCTCTTCGAATGGGATCAAAGCCTGATAGAATTACGGCTTCAGGGGTATCATCAATGATCAGGTCAATTCCTGTTAAGGTTTCTAAGGTTCGGATGTTTCGACCTTCCCGACCGATAATACGGCCTTTCATCTCATCGTTGGGTAGTTCCACTACGGTTACGGTGGTTTCCGCTACATGGTCCGCCGCGCACTTTTGAATGGAGTAGGCAATGATTTCCCGGGCATTCTTGTCCGCGTCTTCCTTGGCCTGGCTTTCGATTTCTCTTACCATCATAGCCGCTTCGTGTCTTGCTTCTCTTTCCACGTCATTCATTAAAATCTGTTTTGCTTCTCCTTGAGTGAGACCGGAAACCTCTTCGAGCCGGGTCTTCTGTTCTTGAATTAAGCTCTCGATTTTCCCCTCTCTGTCCTCAATGGCTTTTAGTTTCTGGTTGTACTTGTTCTCTTTGGCTTCTATGCCTTCGGATTTTCGATCCAGACTTTCTTCTTTTTGAAGTAATCGTTTTTCGATTTTTTGTTGTTCGTTTCGTCGATCCCGACTTTCCTTTTCAAAATCGTTTCGGAGACGATGTACTTCTTCTTTTGCTTCTAAGAGCATCTCTTTTTTCGCAGTTTCAGCATCTTTGATTGCTTCTTTTTCAATTTTTACAGCTAATTGTTCTGCATTATTAATTTTTCCTTCTGCAATATTTTTGCGAATAAAATATCCAGCAAGGCATCCTACAATTGCAGCTGCGATTAGCCATGGTATCATAGTTGTTTCGATATTGGACACCTCCTTTATTAAATTTTTTCCAATCCTTTATTACATTTTTCAATCCCTTATTGCGCATTTTTTATTATTAGGATTATTACACTATTACACCTTTTCATTTTATCCTTTTTTCCAGGGAGTGTCAAGGAATCATTGGCTGGCTCTGGAAGGATCAGGAAAAGCCCCGGGAGGGTTGCTCCCGGGGCTTTGTTTCTTTTCTATGGACTTATTTTCTTTCCATAAAGGGGAAGTTTTTCCCTTTATTCAGTTTTTTTCCCTTTTTTAGGGGTTTTTTCTGTTTTGGTCTCTTTTGAGGTATCATCTTCCGTGGCCGGCTCTTTAGTCGGCTCCTCGGTTGCACTTGCTTCCTCTTCGATCAGATTATGATGGATTCGGATTTTATGCTCCAATTCCTTTAACAGATCCGTATTTTCTTCCAAATAGGTTTTGGAATTTTCCCGACCCTGACCCAGACGAGTGCCCTCATAACTGTACCAGGCACCGGCTTTATCCACAATATCCAGCTCGCTGGCCAGATCCAGAATATCTCCGGATGCGGAAATTCCTTTTCCGTACATGATATCAAATTCCGCCTTTTTAAAAGGAGGGGCTACTTTGTTTTTTACCACTTTTACCCTGGTTCGATTTCCCATGATATCATTTCCTTGCTTGATGATATCAATTTTTCGAATATCCAAACGGACCGAGGCATAAAATTTCAGTGCCCGTCCACCGGAAGTGGTCTCAGGATTTCCAAACATGACACCGATTTTTTCACGAAGCTGATTAATGAAAATTACGGTGGTGTGGGACTTACTGATGGAACCGGAGAGTTTACGAAGGGCTTGGGACATCAGTCTCGCCTGAAGTCCTACATGGGAGTCTCCCATTTCTCCTTCGATTTCCGCCTTGGGAACTAAGGCCGCCACGGAGTCCACGGTGATTACATCTACGGCGCCACTTCTTACCAAGGCTTCCGTAATTTCTAAGGCCTGCTCTCCCGTATCCGGTTGAGAGACAATAAGTTCATCTACATTTACTCCAAGGTTCCGGGCATAGGCAGGGTCTAAAGCATGCTCCGCATCGATAAAGGCGGCGGTCCCTCCATTTTTTTGGGCCTCGGCAATAATATGTAGGGACACGGTGGTTTTACCTGAGGATTCCGGACCGTAAATTTCCACAATCCTTCCTCTGGGAACGCCCCCTACCCCTAAAGCTACATCCAGACCGATGGAACCTGTGGGAATAACATCAATGTTTAATTTTGCGTCTCCACCCAGTTTCATGATGGAACCTTTTCCGAACTGCTTTTCAATTTGACCAATGGCCATGTCTAATGCTTTTTTCTTCTCCATAATTCCAGTTAAACTGGTCACACCCTTTCATTTGTTTTTCTCGAACGAATGTTCTAATTTCATTATACTGTAGTGGAACAGAAAAATCAAAGGTTTTTTAACTGTCGATAATTTTTTTATTTACCCGGATATAATCCACTCCGGAAACCACAGTCAAAATTACAGCAATCCAAAGAACAATGGTGTCCATGGGTACGTTGATATATCGAAAGGGGAAGTTGTCCAATAAAATCAGGGATATGGCCACAATTTGGGAAATGGTCTTCAGTTTTCCCCAGACACTGGCGGCAATAACCAGGCCTTCCGCCGCGGCTACGGCTCGAAGCACGCTGATGGTAAACTCTCTGGCAATAATAATTACCACAACCCAGGCGGAAATCTCTCCCATAGAGGCTAAGGAGATCAGGGCCGCGGAGACCAGGAGTTTATCCGCTAAAGGGTCCATAAATTTTCCGAAATTGGTAATCTGGTTACGGCTTCTGGCAATATAACCGTCCAGGGAATCGGTAATGGCCGCTAAAATAAACACAAAGGCGGCAATGTAATCCCCGTAAGGTATTTGATGCAGCAAAAACACCATGAAAACCGGTACCATAAAAATGCGGAGTATCGTTATTTTATTTGCTAAGTTCATCGACGCTCTCTCCCATCAAATCATATTCCATTGCTCCGGTAATTCGTACCTTTACCATGTCTCCCGCCGTGTGGGGAGTCTTGCCTGTAACGTATACCCCACCGTCAATTTCCGGTGCATCCCCGGAACTTCTTCCCAGGTATTCTCCCGGTTCTAATTCCTCTTCAATGAGCACTTGTATTTCCCGACGGATTTTCTCTTGGTTCTTTTCCAGAGAAATTCCTTGTTGCACTTCCATAATTTCTTTTTGACGCTGTTCTTTTATCTCTTCCGGAATTTGATCCGGTAAGTTGAATGCCGGGGTGTCCTCTTCCATGGAGTAGGTAAAGACTCCTAATCGTTCGAATTTCTGGTTTTTTACAAAGTCCAGTAAAATGTTAAAATCCTCTTCGGTTTCACCGGGGAAGCCCACAATCAGTGAAGTTCGAAGCACAATTCCCGGAATTTCTTCTCTCAGGTTCTTAATCAGGTCTCTTAGCTGCTGATTATTGGTCCTTCGGTTCATTCGTTTCAGCACCTTGTCACTGGCGTGCTGTATGGGGATATCCAGATACTTGCATACCTTAGAGTTGTTTTTCATGCTTTCGATCAGCTCTTTGGTAATCATCTCCGGATAGGAATACAGCATACGAATCCACTGAATGCCTTCAATCTTTTGCAGTTCATCGAGAAGCTTCGGCAGACGAAACTCATCGTATAAATCAATGCCGTAGCGGGTGGTGTCCTGGGCAATCAGAATCACTTCCTTTACCCCCTGCTTGGCTAAATCCTTGGCTTCTTCCAGGATATCCTCCATCTTCCGACTGCGGTATTTTCCCCGTAGTTTCGGGATAATGCAGTAGGTACAAAGATTGTCGCAACCGTCGGAGATCTTTAAGTAGGCCGTATAAGCGGGAGTGGTCAGTACCCGTTTATGGACTTCATCAAAGGTTTTATCCACGTTGCCCACATAATACATTCGTTTTCCCTCTAGGGTTTCGTTCATTACTTCGACGATCCGTTCATAATCTCCCGTACCTACAATGGCGTTGACTTCAGGAAGTTCTTCCAACAAATCCTTGGCGTAACGCTCTCCAAGGCAGCCCGCCACAATCAGGGTTTTCAGATTCTTTTCCTTCAGGGCTCCCATTTTTAAAATTTGATTGATCGACTCTTCCTTGGCAGCTTCAATAAAGCCACAGGTGTTTACCACAATAGCATGGGCCCTATGCTGATCCGCTGTAATTTCATACCCGTTTTTCTGCAGAATTCCCAACATCAACTCCGAGTCAATTAAATTCTTCGAACAACCCAGGGATTCTATATATACCTTTAACGCCATTTCATCTACTTCCTTTCTTTCCTCTGTTTCACAGTGTCTTAGCTCTATCTGCTGCTATATTGATTCCTTACCTCATAATCATTTTTATCCGTAACTAGACTCCAGTTTATCATATTTTAATTCATTTGTGATAAAAAGAAGAAAATTAATCGGGATCCTTGGGATTTCCTTCCGAAGAATGTGTGTTTTCCTGGTTTGGGACTTCTTCATGTAATGGATCCGCGTCTTTGGAAACCAGCACCCGACGAGGTTTGGATCCCTCATGGGGACCGACGACGCCGCTTTCTTCTAAGGAATCGATGAGTCGGGCGGCGCGGTTATAGCCGATTTTAAATTTTCGCTGCAGCATGGAAACCGAGGCCTGCTCCCGTTGGATCACCAAATCCCGGGCCTCGTCATATATGGCGTCTTCCGGATCCTCTTTGGGTTTTTCCTCCACTTCGATTTCTTCCAGCAGGGAAAGCTGGTATTCCGGTTCTTCATTGGTTTTTCCCTTCAAAAAGGCAACCACTCTTTCCACTTCATTCTCCTCTACGAAGGACCCCTGCAGACGCTGGGGTTTGTTGGCACCGATGGGTTGAAAGAGCATATCCCCTTTTCCAAGGAGTTTTTCCGCCCCTCCGGTGTCGATAATGGTTCGGGAATCCACCTGGGATGCCACGGAAAAAGCAATTCTGGAGGGTATATTGGCTTTGATGACCCCGGTGATTACATTGACGGAAGGCCGTTGGGTGGCAATGATTAAATGAATCCCTGCGGCTCTGGCCATTTGGGCGATCCGGCAGATTTTATCCTCCACCTCTCCCGGTGCCACCAGCATTAAGTCCGCCAACTCGTCAATGATGATGACAATATAGGGAAGTTTTTCCCCGGAGAGCTTTTCATTGTAACCGGCGATGTCCTTTACTCCTATTTCAGCAAACTGTTCATAACGCTTGGTCATTTCATCCACCGCCCAGCTAAGGGCCGTCGTGGCTTTTTTGGGATCCGTCACTACGGGAATCAGCAGATGGGGAATGCCGTTGTATTGATTGAGCTCTACGACCTTGGGATCCACTAAAATCAGCTTCACTTCATCGGGCTTGGCCCCGTAGAGAATACTTAAAATCAAGGTGTTGATACAAACACTTTTTCCTGAACCCGTGGCTCCTGCGATCAATAGATGAGGCATTTTAGAAATGTCTCCCATTACAGGCTCTCCCGATACATTTTTCCCCAGGGCAAAGGGGATTTTTTCCTTTCCCTTTCGAAAAGCATCGGATTCCAACAGTTCCCGAAGGTCCACCATGGAGGTTTCCTCATTGGGAATTTCGATGCCGATGGCGGCTTTCCCCGGGATGGGGGCTTCGATTCGAATGGCGGAAGCCGCCATATTCAAGGCGATGTCATCACTTAAATTAACCACTTTTGACACCTTGACTCCGGTTTCCGGCTGCAGTTCATACCGGGTTATGGAGGGCCCTTTACTAAAGCGGATCACCTTGGCGCTGACCCCGAAGTTCTTTAAGGTCTCTTCTAAGATTCTGGCTTTTTTATGCATATACTTTCGATCGGAATTTCCTTCGGGTTTTGCCCGACGAACCAGCAAATCCGTATTGGGGAATTGATAGGGTTTTTCCTCCGGTGTATAGGCGATGTTTTCAAATTCTTCCATGCCCTCTTTTTCCTCGGGATTTATGGGATTTTTCGGATCCATGGTCACTTGTCCCGGTAAGGGTTCCGGGCGATCCCCCCGGTCAACGCCGGCTGCTTTGGAAGATAGGCCGGAGTTTTTCCCGTGAGGCTGGTAATACTCGGGACTGAAGGCCTCGGGGGGCAAGCCTTTTTGTACTTTGTTTCCTTCGGCTTCCGGATTCAGATCAGGCCTTTGGCTAAGGGCCTCTTCTTTTTCATAAGACCATCCCCGGTCTTCTTGATTGGATTCTGATTTTCGAACCTCAAAAGATTCTTCGGAGGATGTGCCGGGTTTCCCTTTTATTTTTTCAGCCGCTGCCTTTGCCGCCAGGATCTTTTGCTTTTTTTCCTCTTTCAGCAGTTTTCGGTTTTTAGATCGGGCCTTCCAGACCTTACCCTGTTCTTTGAAAAATTTATGCAGCTCTTCAAACCACTTTTTCAAATTTTGATAAATGGAAATTTTGGTATAAATGATAAAGCCGATCAGTAGCCCACTTAAGGTAATAATAAAGCTGCCCCAGATTCCAAAGAGGCTTACCAAGTAGTAGGTCATGGTCATACCCAAAAATCCGCTGCCTTCTCCCTGGGCTCCCAGCACAAAGTAATTTCCAAAACGCTGAAAGAGACTGTGCTCCGGATACAATAGATGATAATTCAACAACAGCCCCCTGGCCATTAAAGAGCTGAAAATCAGTATGGTCACCACAATCAGTGCAAAAAACCACAGGTTTCGCCGTTCTTTTAATAGTTCTTCATTTCCGATGGATATAAACCCCAAGGCAATAAACACAAAGGGAAGGATCCCGGCAGTGCCTCCCAGGATTCCCCGAAAGAAATAGTTAATTCCATTTCCGATGGCGCCTCCTCCCAGGTCCATAATTGCCACCAGGAGCAAAAGGCCCACTGCGATAAAAGCAATGCCCCGTATTTCATTATAATATTTTTGTTTTGATGGACTGTGCCGCTTTTTTCTTTTACCGGCCATTTTTTCACCTCATTTTTATCTTCGCCTATGTACGAGAAAAAAACATAAACCACAGGGTTTATGCTTTATTCTTGTGTGCTTTAGTTTTAACTATTTTTTAAAGTTATCTTCTTTTTTCAGTAAGGCTTTTCGAGATAAACTTACTTTACCGCCTTTATCAATCTCGCTCACTTTTACTTCCATCTCCTGGCCTTCTTTTAACACATCTTCCACTTTGTTTACCCGTTCCAGGGCAATGTTGGAAACGTGTAGAAGTCCTTCTTTACCGGGGAGGATTTCCATAAATGCTCCAAAATTTGTGATTTTCACGACTTTACCCATATAGGTCTCTCCGATTTCCGGATCTCGGATGATGTTTTCGATGATTTTCATTGCTTCTTTTCCGGCTTCCGCGTTTTCTGCGGCAATGTAAATACTTCCATCATCTTCGATGTCAATTTTTACACCGGTTTCATCAATGATTTTGTTAATGACTTTTCCACCGGCTCCGATAACTTCCCGGATTTTGTCAGGATGGATTTTCATTTGTAAAATTCGTGGTGCGTAAGGAGATAATTCTTCCCGTGGTTCGGAAATCACCTTTCGCATCTCGCCTAAGATATGCAGCCGTCCGATTCTTGCCTGCTCTAAGGCTTCTTGTAAGACTTCCTTGCTGATTCCGGCGATTTTCATATCCATTTGCATGGCGGTGATTCCATCGTCGGTTCCTGCAACTTTAAAGTCCATGTCTCCTAGGAAGTCTTCCATTCCTTGAATATCGGAAAGGATGGCAATTTCATCGTCTTCCCGCATGGCTCCCATGGCAATGCCCGCAACCATTTTCTTTAAGGGTACACCGGCGTCCAGTAAGGACAGGGTGCTTCCGCAGACACTGGCTTGAGAAGTGGAACCGTTGGAAGCCACAACTTCCGATACTAATCGCAATGTGTAGGGGAATTCCTCTTTCGTCGGAAGCATAGGCTCAATGGCCCGTCCCGCTAAGGCACCGTGACCGATTTCCCGTCTACCGGGGCCTCGCATAAATCCGGTTTCTCCCACACTGTATGGGGGAAAGTTGTAATGGTGCATATATCGTCGGGATTCTTCCAGTCCCAGTCCGTCGATCATTTGTACTTCGCCTACGGCACCAAGGGTGGCTACCGTAAGAACCTGGGTTTGACCCCGGGTAAATAATCCGGAACCGTGGGTCTTGGGAAGAAGGCCTACATCACAAGTGATCGGTCGAATTTCATCGGTTTTTCGATCATCGGGACGATGGTTTTCATGAACGATCATCTGTCTTAGGTGATGCTTTTCAATTTCCTTGCAGATCCCGCTGACGTCTTTTTTGATCTTTGCCAGGTTTTCGTCTTCCTGATACACTTCTTCGAAATGAGCGACAATTTCCTTTTTCGCTTCACCGATTTTATCCATTCGTTCCTGCTTATCAAAGGTTTTGATGGCGGTTTTAATCTTTTCTCCACCAAATTCCTCTACGGCGTTTCGCAGATCTTGGTCAATTATGGGAACAATGGCTTCCATTTTGGGTTTGTTGACTTTTTCAACGATTCCATTAATGAAGGTTACAATTTTTTTGATCTCTTCGTGGGCAAACATAATGGCATCCAGAATAGTATCCTCAGAAGCTTCATTGGCTCCGGCTTCCAGCATTAATACCGCGTCTTCTGTTCCAGCTACGATAAGGTCAATTAAGCTGTTTTCCAGTTGGGTTTCGCTGGGATTTACTACATATTCTCCGTCAATCATTCCAAGTTTTACCCCACCAATCGGGCCATCAAAAGGAATATCAGAAATGGACAGAGCCACAGAGGTACCGATCATGGCTGCAATCTCCGGTGAGCATTCCTGGTCTACGGACATTACTGTAGCCACTACTTGCACACTGTTTCTATACCCATCAGGGAATAGGGGACGAATCGGTCGGTCAATTAAACGACAGGTTAAAATTGCATTCTCCGTAGGTCTTCCCTCTCTTTTAATAAATCCTCCGGGAATTTTACCTACGGAATAAAGTCGTTCTTCGTAGTCCACACTTAAGGGGAAAAAATCCATTCCCTCTCGAGGTTCTTTAGAAGCCGTTGCAGTTACCAATACGGAGGTGTCTCCATATTTTACTAAACAGGATCCGTTGGCTAATTGTGCAATTCTTCCGGTTTCAATAATTAGGGGTTTCCCTCCAAGTTCCATTTCAAAAATTTCCATACGTTAATCGTTCTCCTCTCTCTTCTCTTCTTCTTCTCTTCTTCTTTTCACTTTGTTACACTCTATTATAGATTATATCACGAATATTCTTTTTTTTTAAGTTTTTCCTGCTATTTCCTAAGAATATCCCATATAATAAAGATGCTTTTATTTTATCCGATTGATCTGATTTAAAAAAATCCCTACATTCAATAATAGAGCGGGTGGCTACCCGCTCTTTTATTATTTTCTTAAGTTCAGTTTTTGAATGATATCTCTGTACTTTTCGATATCTTGGTTTCGTAAGTAGTTTAGAAGGTTTCTTCTTTTACCTACCATTTTTAATAGACCTCGTCTTGAGTGATGGTCCTTTTTGTGAATCTTAAGGTGTTCGTTTAAGTGATTGATTCGCTCGGTCAATAAGGCAATTTGCACCTCTGAAGAACCGGTGTCACTTTCGTGTACCTTATAGCTGTCAATAATGTTGTTCTTTTGGTCTTTGTTCATGTTGCACCTCCTTGTTTTTTGTACCCCCCCAATCTAAGTAATCGCCGGAGTTGTCGAGTTACCGAGAACGGGTTGTTTTGATACATTAATAGTTTATCATATCGCTCTGGGAATGTAAATATCGTTTTGCTTCTTTTGCATCTTTTTCAATCTGTTGACGGAGGGTCTCCGGGTTCTCAAAGGAAATCTGTCCCCGAAGAAACTTCACGAAAATCGTTTCTACGGTACAGGAATAAAGATTGCCTTCATAATCCATAAAAAAGGACTCCACTTCTGCGGACTGATCATTAAACTTCGGTTGATGTCCCACCGAGGTCACGGATCGGTAGATTTTCTCATCCACTTTGGAATACGTGGCGTAGACACCGCTTTTCGGCAAAATCTGATTGCTGTCGATTTTTATGTTGGCGGTGGGAAAGCCTAAGGTGGTACCAAGGCCCATTCCTCGGATCACGGGACCTCGAATGGCGTAGTATCTTCCTAAGTACTTTTCCATCATGGCCACTTCCCCTTCTTCGATCAGTCCCCGGATTTTCGAACTGCTGATTTTTGCGCCTTCAAAGTTGTAAGGATTGATCATAGCCACTTCAAAACCCAGTGTTTTTCCCATTTCTCTTAACATCTGGGGATTCCCCCGGGCTTTTTTTCCGAAGCGATAATCGAATCCCACAACGATCAACTTGCTGTTTAACTGTTCTACCAGAATATTTCGGATAAAATCTTCCGGTTCCATGTTTTTAATCTCCTTATTAAAAGGGCTGAGAATTAGTTCTTTGATGCCCTCGGCGGCGAAAAGCTCCGCTTTTTTCTGAAGGCTGGTAATCTCTTTTAAGGTAGTCTCCCCCTGATGTTTTCGGGGATGATTTAAAAAAGTATACACACTGGGGCAAAGATTTCGCCCCAGGGAGCCTTCCCGAACCGCCTTTAAGAGCTCCTGGTGTCCCAGGTGAACCCCGTCAAAA
>SLKF01000157.1 GCA_007134725.1 Clostridiales bacterium
AATTTTATACTATAAAGGAGGTTGTTTAAATGAGTGAACCGGAAAAAAAAGTTCGAAAAAAACGATTTAAAGTACCCCATACTTATGTCATTATTGCATTAATCATTTTATTGGCTTTTGTTGGAACTTATATCATGCCAGCAGGAGAATACGAAAGAGTGGAAGATCCTGCCACAGGCAGAACCGTTGTGGATGCGGACTCCTTTGAAAGTGTACCGCAGAATCCTGTAAAGTTTTTTTCTTTTAGTGAAAATCATCTATTCAGCTCTGTTCATAGAGGTATGATGGATGCCTCAAACATCATTTTCTTTATCCTTATTGTAGGTGGAGCTTTTAACATGATTCAAGGCACCGGAGCCATTAATGCGGGCATCGGTAAGCTGGCACTAAGCTTAAAGGATAAAGGTGCCCTGATTATACCCGTAATGTTATTTATTTTTGGAGTTGGGGGTTCTACGATTGGAATGGCGGAAGAGACCATTGTTTTCATACCAATTGGAATTGCCCTGGCCAGAGCTCTTGGCTATGATGCCATCGTTGGGGTGGCCATGATTACTCTGGGGGCTTCTGCGGGATTCTCGGGAGGAATTGCGAATCCCTTTACCGTTGGTGTGGCTCAGGGTATTGCAGAGTTACCAATTTATTCAGGAGCCATGTTTAGAGTGGTAATCTTTATTGTTTTTCAAATTGCAGCCTTCTTATATATCATGAGATATGCTAAAAAAGTTAAGGCAGACCCACAGATCAGTGCCGTTCGTGAGTTGGAGTTGGCGGAAAAGGATCAGAAAATTGACCTATCCGAACTTCCGGACTTCACAACGCGACACATCTTTGTTTTTGTCGTGGTTATCATCGGTTTTGTGGCCATGATTTACGGTGTAATTGAGCACGATTGGTATATCACAGAACTTTCATCCCTGTTTTTCATGATGGGAATATTTGCCAGTCTAGCTGGAGGATCTGGCCCAAGTAAAGCTTCGATGGATTTTGTACAGGGAGCGAAGGATCTTATTTTCGGAGCTCTTGTGGTGGGTATTGCCCGAGCTATTTTAATGGTAATGTCCGACGGACAAATTATTGACGCTCTTGTTTATTCTCTGGCCACAGGAATCGCAACATTTGGAACTACGGTGGGAGCCTTGTTTATGTATCTGGTACAGATGGTGCTCAACCTGTTTATCCCTTCAGGAAGTGGTCAGGCAGCAACAACAATGCCGATCATGGTTCCCTTATCGGATATCATCGGTGTCAGCCGACAAACTGCGGTTATCGCCTATCAATTAGGTGATGGGATTACCAACTTGATTATTCCTACATCAGGAACCATCATGGGTGTTATTGCCATCTCTAAAATACCTTATGAAAAATGGGTAAAATGGGTAGCCCCTTATGTCGGCATCCTGTTGCTAATCGGTGCGGTATTTGTTGCTACGGCAAACATTATTGGACTTACCTAAGGAATAGTGAATTAAATACTGATAATTAAAAAAAAGATCAGGACTTTTGTCCTCGATCTTTTTTTTGGTTTTTAATAGACCAGTAAGGTTCTTTTAACATGCTTTTAGGGAGCCTCTTCCATCACTTCATCATCGGCCCCTTCCTGCATTTCCCGATAAGCCGCAACATTTTCCAAATGCTCCTCATAGGTTTCCGCAAATACATGACCTTCACTACCCACAACATAAAACAGATAGGAATGCTCCTCCGGTTCCATGGCGGCGCGAATGGAGGATTCGCGGGGTGCTGCAATGGGCCCCGGTGGAAGTCCCGTATAACGGTAGGTGTTAAAAGGATTTTCCACCTCCAAATGTTCATACAATACCCGGGTAAGATGTTCCTGGCCTTCTCCTACCGCATAAATGACTGACGCATCAATTTGCAAGCGCATATCCTGCTTTAGTCGATTTTCAATCACTCCGGCGATTAAGGAGCTTTCCTGATCAAAAGCGGATTCCCTCTCTATCAGGGAAGCTTTTGTCAGAACCTGGTGCAAAGTGAGTCCTTTTTCTTCCATAAGTTCGTAATCTTCAGGGGTAAATATCCGGTTCATACGGGCGGTCATGATTTCAATGATCTCCCTGGCGGTCTGGTCTTTATCAAAGTGATAGGTATCGGGATATAAATAGCCTTCCAGGCTGAAAAACAGAGGCTCCGCATCAAAACTCAAACCCTGACGCTGATAATAGTCCTCCGTAGCCTCGAGGAATTCTTCCCGGGTGGCAAGACCGGAATCCTCCACCCGGGCTCCCATCTGATAGAGGGTGAGTCCTTCGGGGAAGGTTACTACAACGGATTCCCGCTGTTCTCCCACTTGAAGTATTTTAAATATTTCACTAAAAGGCTGCTCCGGCGGGATTTCATAGGTTCCGGGACGAATGTTTCGGTCCACCTCTTCCTTCTGGGCTTCCCGTCGAAACCAATAACGGTTATGGATCACTCCTTCGTCATGAAGGGAATTGGCTACAGTGGCTAGGCTATCCCCCTGGGAAATTACTACGGTGACCGTTTCTTCGTTGGCCCCCGTGGACAGATAATCGGGAATAAAAGTGAGGTAACTGTAAACTCCGGCGCCGGCAAGAATAATAATCGAAATCCCAAGAATTAAAAGAATACGGGCTTTATTTTTCATAAGGTGGTAAACCCTCCTTTTTCGGATTTAAAGAAGTTTCGATAAGAGTTCTTCGAAAATCTCTATGATTTTTTAAGTATATCAAAAAATTCAAAATAAAACCATTGCCAGGGGATAAAAAAGGGGTCAAAAGTAGGGGATGATCCAAAAAGTATATCAACAAATTTTCTTTTATTTGTCACAGTTCTGTCACATAACAGTTGTAAGATGGTATTACATCAAGAGGAGATCACAGACGGGATAAAAAAACTATAAAAAATATGAGGAGGAATAAATAATGAGAAACAAAAAAATGGTTATTGCCATTATTACAGCGGCAGTCCTTTTAATGACGGGATTTGTGTTTGCGGACACCCTTACAAATCGAGAGGGAGAAAGTTTTAATAGATATGGAAATGACGGGTTCTTTGGCCATATGAGAGGTTATGGCTGGAGTGACGAAGCGCGGGAAGGATTTTTTGGCCACATGAGAGGTTATGGCTGGAGTGACGAAGCACGGGAAGACTGGGACCGGGATGGATCCCTGAAAGAGGGTTACGGATTCGGCCGATCTGGTCACTGCTTTTTTGGCGATGACAGTAGAGAAGACGTCGATTTTGATGAATACCGTGAAAACTGGTTAACCGAAAGATTTGAAGAAATTGACGAAGCTGTGGAAGCCGGAGAAATTTCCGAAGAAGAAGCCAAGGAGTATAAGGAAATTCTGGAAGAGCGCAGCCGATCTTTTGAAGAAGAAGGAACTTTTGAGAGAGGTCCCGGCAGAGGTCGAAGCCGAGGGCGAGGACATATGTGGTAAAAGAAATTCTTAAACATGAAAGAAAATAGAATAGAGCAGAAGTTTTCAACCGGCAATGTATATTGCCGGTTTTTTTGATATACTAAACCTAGATCACAGGTTTGTTAGGAGGGAATAACATGGCAGGAGAAAAAATACTGGTGGCGGAAGATGAGAAAAAAATACGGGAACTCTTAACCCTGTACTTAAAAAAAGAAGGCTTTGTAGTCTATGAAGCAAAAAACGGGAAAGAGGCCTTGGCCATATTTGAACAAAAATCCATAGATGCCGTGATTCTGGATGTAATGATGCCGGAATACGACGGATGGTCGGTCTTAAAAAGGATGCGGAAAACCAGCAACCTTCCGGTACTGATGCTGACCGCAAGGGAAGAGGAAGAGGACAAACTTTTCGGCTTTGAACTTGGAGTGGATGATTATGTCACCAAACCCTTCAGTGTGAAAGAAGTGGTAGCCCGGGTAAAGGCCCTGCTTAAAAGAGGCAAAGATAAAGACCGGGATCAGAAGATGGAGTACCGGGAGCTTACGGTAAATATATTGGAGCATGAGGCTCGCCTTGGAACAGAAAAACTGACCCTTACCCCCAAGGAGTTTGATTTATTAATCCTTTTTTTAGAAAATAAAAATCAGGCATTACCCCGAGAACGGATTTTAGATCGGGTTTGGGGTTATGATTATTATGGAGATCTTCGGACCGTGGATACCCATGTGAAAAGACTCCGTAAAAAACTGGGAGATGTAGGGGAACACATCCTTACGGTTCGGGGAATCGGGTATCGATTGGAGGAGGAGTAAGATGAAGGGAACCAGCGTTTTTGCAAAACTGTTTACGGCTTTTATGATTCTTACCCTCCTGCTGATTGGAATTCTCTGGTTTATGCAGACCCAGTTTCTGGAAGGCTATTATTATAACCGCACCATTGAAAATCTGGAGGACAACGGAAGTGCCCTGATAGAGGAGATTCAGCCCGCCGGTGTAATAAACGAAGAGATCACCGCTTTCTTAGATCAGCAGTCCCAGATCCTGGGTACGGAGATTGCCCTTTACTCCAGGGAGGGAGAAGTGCTTTATGAAACCGATTCCCGGGGTTCCATGCCCATGATGGGAATGGGAAGACGGGGAGGCAATCTTAGCGGGGAGGATTTACGCATCCTACAGGAGGACGGGATCCTTTCCCGGCGGGAAACCGAAGAATTTGGCCACGGACCCATGGTCGGGAGAAACCAGGAAAGAGATATTTTATCAACCTTTGTAATGGGGGATCAAGTCATTATCCGCCTGCAAACCACCTTAAATCCCATACAGGAAGGCATTCAGGTAACCCAGGACTTTTATCTGTGGATTCTGTTTTTCGGCGGACTCTTGGCCTTATTGCTGTCCTTTATCTTTTCCAGAAGGATTGCAAAACCTATCGAAGACCTGAACCGAGTGGCCAAGGAAATGAATCAAATGAATTTTGATGTGCGCTACATCGGGGAGGAAAAGGGGGAAGTCGGGGAGCTGGGGAACACCTTGAATCACCTGACCACAACCCTGAAAGATACCATCGATCAGCTGCAAACAGAGTTGGCAAAGGAAAAAAACTTAAAAAATCTTCGGCGGGAGTTTATTGCCCGGGTTTCCCATGAGTTAAAGACGCCCATCGCCATTATCAAGGGATATTCCGAAGCCTTAGAGGATGGAATCTATCGGGACGATGAAGAGAAAGGGCAATACTTTAAAATCCTTCAGGAGGAGAGCATGAAGATGGACCAGATGCTTCGGGAAATTTTGGACCTTTCCCGATTGGAGACCCGCCATGTGGAGCTGAAGGAAGAAGCCATTGAAATAAAAAGCTACACCGAAAGGATCATGGAAAAACTTAACGCCATTGACACGAATAAAAACCTGATACTGATCGATGGGCTAAAGGATCCGAAAACCCTGATTAAGGGGGATCCCTATCGATTGGAACAGATTTTAAGCAATTTTATCAAAAATGCCATGGAACACGGAGAAGGATCGGAGATTGAAATACGCATACTAGAGGGGATTGAAGAACAGGATCCGAAACTCCAAGGGATTCGAATCGAAATTAAAAATCAAGGACATCCCTTATCCCCGGAAGATCGGGAGAAAATATGGGAGAGTTTTTATAAGCGGGAAGAAAAGAGGGGCAGCGGTCTGGGCCTTTCTATTGCTGCAGGGTTGCTACAGTTAATGAACAGCAATTTTGGAACCTACAATGAAGATCCTGGGATTGTGTTTTACTTTTCTCTGGAAAAGTTGAAAAAATAAGGCTTTCCCGGGAAAATACTTTTGAATTCCCTTAGGCTTTATATTATAATGGGAAAGATCAAAACAATTAACAATAGATCAGTAACAGAGAGGATTTTCATAATGACAGGAAAAAAAAGATCCATAGGAATCATTTTGACGGTGCTGATCTTCTTTATGCTGTATCTCATCGACCGACTGGGAATCATAGGCGTTAGACTGGACGTAGAGAGCCTCCGGGCTTTAATTGAAGACGGCGGTATGTGGAGCATTGTCATTTTTCTCTTTATCTGTACCTTTCGCCAACTTTTTTTCCTACCCACTACCGTGGTCTATATCAGCGGTGGTCTGATCTTCGGTCCTTTTTTAGGATTTATTTATTCGATTTTTGGACATACGGTAAACCTCTTTTTTGCCTACTATGTAGGTGGACGTTTTAAAGAGAGCATCCGGCGATTTATTAGTGTAAAATATATAGAGAAACTACGACAGGTGAAAAGACAAGGATCCTTCAAACAACTTTTTGCTATCAGAGTCACTCCCGGTTTTCCTGTGGATGCCATCAGCTTTGGCGCGGGATTTGTGGAGATGGATCTTCATCTATACTTATGGGCAAGTTTTCTGGGAGCGGTACCGAAAATTGCAGTCTACAGCTATTTAGGTCAGCGTCTGGAGGACATATTTGCCTTAGAAACCATAATTGCCCTGGGGTTTTTACTGGTACTAGCCCTGACCCCCTATCTTTTTAAAAATGGAAAAGAAGCATTATAGGAGGAAAATCCCATGGAAAACCTACAAAATATATTGGATTTTGCAAAGCGCTATTTTACCGTGGAGATGCTCATTATGGTGATCCTGATCATCGGCACCTTTTTGGTCTTTTCTTTTTTTATTCAGGACTTGCTACAGGACTATTTTCGGGAATACCGGGATAAAAAGAAAAGAGATCTTGAAGCCGGAATTACTCCGGAGAAAAAACCGAAACCAAGAAAACCGAAAATTAAAAGTCGACCCCGGTTAGTAAAAAAAGCAAGGGATTCGGAGCCTCCGAAAAAGAAGAAACCAAGAGAAAGCAGGGAGATGGCCAAGGGCAAGAAATGAATTAAGTAATTAAGTAATTAAGTAATTAAGTAATTAAGAAATTAAGTAATTGATCAATGAAGCAAATAGACAATTAAGTAAAGTAATTAAGCAAAGAGGTGAAATTATGGGAAAAATGGCTCGATGTTCCGTAAAGGAAAAACCGTCCATGAAAACCGCAGCCATATACGTGGCGGCAATCATTTTAGGACTTAACAGTTTAGTGATGATCAGCAATATGCTTCCCCCCCTCTGGGGCGGGTTGTTAAGTGTTGTGGTCATCATTTTGACCGTACTGTTGACTTCCTATTTAATCAATCGAAAATTGGCGGAATACATCTATTCGATTATAGACAATCAACTCCTGGTATTTAAAAAAATCGCATCCCGGGAAAAAATGATGTTAAAGGTGAAACTTAGGGATATTAGCGAGATCGTTCCACTGAAAGAAGATCGGGAGAAAAACCAAGGAAAAAAAGTGAAAAGAACCTATATGTTTTCCTGCAAACTGAAGGGAGACAGTCTCTACGTCGGAAAATTTCAGGAAGGCAAACATCATTACCGTTTCATCATAGAGCCGAACTCCGGATTTTTAAAAGCAGTACGCCGGGAAATCGCCAGTGCAAAGGAAAA
>SLKF01000212.1 GCA_007134725.1 Clostridiales bacterium
ACGGGAACCATTAAACTTCTGATGACCCGACCGGTACCCCGTTGGAAGATCTTAACTTCCAAGTTACTGGCACTGACAATCTTAGAGATGATCGTAATTCTACTAATGGCAATCATTGCCCTGGGAATATCCTATATTACTTTCGGTCATGGGGGTTTTAAAGAGCCGGTGATTACGGGATTTCGTGTGGTTAACGGAGAACTGGACGTATCCAATATCCAAACCGTATCCCGGGGAACCTATATTTTTATGACCTATTCACTGGGATATATCGTAGCCTTTTCCATTGGAAAGATGGCCTTGATGGTGTCGGTCCTGGTAAAAAGCACGGCGGCTTCCATTGGGATTATGATGTCATCCTTAATCGGGGGAACTTTTCTCAGTTTCTTTATCAGTGATTGGGAAATCACCCGGTATTTATTCAATGTCAATCTTCGTCTGACCGACTTTTTATCCGGGGATCTACAACCGGTGGAGGGACTGAGTTTAAGCTTTTCTATCACCATATTGCTGCTTTGGGCTCTTGGTGCTACCCTGGTAGCCTTTGGGGTATTTTCTTATAAGGATATTTTAGATTAGGAGGAGAAAAATGTTAAAATCCATAAAAAAAGCAATTTGGCCCATAACCCTGGTCAGTGTCATCATTGCCCTTCCTTTTTTCATCTTTGGAATCTTTCAATCCTTTGAGGTAACCCGGGGAGCCAATGATATGGAAACCATTACCCAGGGAGAAAACACCGAGGGAGAAGACACCCCGGAGGAAAGTTCCCAGGAAGAGGAAGAAGCAAGCGGAGAAGGGTATCGATTCTTGACCTTGGGAGATTCTTTAGCCCGGGGGACGGGAGATGAGGAAAATCTTGGATTTGCAGGAAGAACCGTAGAAAAAATAGAGCAGGCCTTGGAAGTTCCCGTCAGCCATGAAAATTACAGCCTAGAGGGTCTACGGCTTTCAGCGATGATCGAGCAACTGAATGATGAAAGGTTACAAGAGGAAATCCAAGAAGCGGATATGATCATGATTTCCATTGGTGGAAATGATGCAAGGGATCTTAGGGGGATTACCCATAATGAAAGAACCGAAGTAATCCGGGAAATGGAAGATGGGTACCGAAAAGATTTAGATGAAATCATCCGAGGGATCCGGGAAGAAAATTCCGAGGCTCTGGTAGTGTTTTTAGGACTGTATAATCTGGATTACTCTGAGGAAAACCTAGATGAGACAGAGCTTTTGTTAGGATGGAACGCCATAACCTATCAGAGAATCGAAAAAGAAAAGGATTTTGTTTGGATTCCCACCTACGATCTATTTCAGTTTCAGTTGGCCGAGGTTCTATCTCTCGATCAATTGCATCCAAATGGATCCGGTTATGAAAAAATTGCTAATCGAATTGTAGAAGTGATCCTTCCATATTTTCAATAAATACAATGGGAAAAACCAAAAATAATAGCGTCCAGGGATTCCTGGTAATATGATGAAAAGTTGGTTATAATAAGTAGCAGAGCAAGACAGAAGTTAAGGAAACTGGAGGATCAACTATGGAATTTATGCCGTTTATTTGGTTTTTTTTAGGGCTCTTATTAATTATTAAGGGTAGTGACTGGTTCGTGGAAGGGGCCGTATGGATTGCAAGGGCATTAAAGGTTTCGGATATCATGATCGGAGCAACCCTGGTCAGCCTTTGCACCACCTTGCCGGAAGCTATGGTATCGACGAATTCCGCATTGAAGGGAAATACGGATATGGCCATGGGAAACGTACTGGGTTCCATTGCCTTTAACTCCGGAGTGGTACTGGCCATGATTTTGATTTTTACCCAGCCGAAGATCAAACATGGTAAAAGTCTTAAGCAAAACAGCAAAGTACTGTTTTTTCTAATCCTATTGGTAATGGCATTGGGAATTGTATTCGGTGAACTTCTACGTTGGACCGGCGTCTTGCTGCTTGGTTTTTTGGTCTTCTATCTGCTTCGAAATGTAGTGGAGGCTCGGAAAATTCAAAGGGAAGAGAAACTGGAAAAGGCTAAGGAAAATCGCCAGGCTGCACTCGAGGTAAAAGCAACAAGAAACGAAGTGCTGCATTCGGTTTTTATTTTCCTTTTAGGACTGGGAATGACCGTATTTGGAGCGGATTTACTGGTAAACAACGGAGAGATTATTGCTCAACTGCTGGGAGTGCCGGATTTGATAATCGGTCTTACCATGACCTCTGTGGGGACTTCCTTACCGGAGCTGGTCACCGCAATTTCCGCCATAAGAAAAAAAGCCCAGGATTTATCCGTGGGCAATATCATGGGGGCTAATATTTTAAATATTATTCTGGTCATCGGCATAATGGCAACCTTAGAACCGGTACCCATCGGGGGCAGTATTCTAAGATTCCACTTACCCTTTGTACTGACCATTACTACGGCGATTATGGCCTTTGTTCATAGTCGAAAAAAACAGCTGACCAAGAACATGGGATGGTCTTTATTGGGGTTTTATGGAATCTACCTGATCGGAATTTTACTGACGACCCTTTAGCAGTTCTTCGATGATTCCGTGGGTTTCATAGCCATCTTTGAAAGTTATCAGATTTGCCGGTTCGCCGTCTAAGGCCTTAGCCAGTTCGATTACAACTTTTTCGCTGGTGTCCTCTTCTTCGGCGGGAAGTCTTTTTAAAATTTCGTCTTTTTGAGCGATCCAAATATGCCGCCAATTTCGTAAGGCAATGACTCCGTTTTCTCCGAGGAGGGTTAAGGACAAGAAATCCTCCCGGCCCACATCGCAAAGTCCGTTGATCAGAATATTTACACCGTTGGTAAGACATCCCGTGGCCAGAAGTTCCCGTTCCGACAATTCTTCGTCGCTGGGATACTTAATTTGGGACTGGATGTCGAAAACATTTCCATAAAAACGTTGAACTAATTGCATGTAATGGGTGAAGACCTCCCGGGTAAAACCACCCTGCTCCTTTGTATCAATCCAAGGGTTTTGCTGCCAGTGTCTGGGCCACTCTGCAAAATACCCTGTAAGCTCGATTCTTCGAAGCTTGCCTAGATAGTTTTCTTCAATAAGATTTTCCGCTTTTTTTACGGCATTGGTGTAGGGCAGGGGAAAGTTCATGGCATTGATAATTCCCTTTTCCTGTGCGGCGGTATACATATCCCGAGCTTCCTTGGTGGAATTAGCCAAGGGTTTTTCACAAAAGAAGGCTTTGCCCGATTCAATGATTTTCATTCCGATGCTGTGGTGATGCTTAGGAGGCACGGCCAGATACACCAAGTCCACCAAAGCGTTGTCTAAAATTTGCTGATACTCATTTACCCCGGTAAGGTCATATTTTTCAGACATTTCTTCCAACCTTTGGGGATTTTTATCGGTTATTTGTATGATACGAAATCGTGGGTTTCGGTTGAATGTTTTGATCAAGCGTTCTCCCACAATTCCCACGCCGATGATGCCTACATTATAAACATTTTTCATAAAAACACCTCGCTTTATTAATTTTGTAATAATTTGAATATTCCAATGATGAGCTTATTATCTCATAATTTTTAACAAAGGTCAATTTCAAAGAAAGTGAGGAAAAGTGTCATTTTCACGGGAGTGTAGTATAATTAAGAAAAATTTTAAGGGGAAGGGGTGATCATATGGAGAATTATCGAAACCTCGGATTAGATAAAAAGTGCGAAGACTATTTATATCAACAACTTGCGGATCACATCATAGGACTGATCGAAGAAAAGCTCATCAAAGGAGAAGAACGGCTGCCTTCGATTAAAAAGCTTTCGGAATTCTTAGGGGTAAACATCGCTACGGTGGTAAGAGCCTATGAAGTATTGGAAGAAAAGGATTATATCGTAAAAAAACCGGGCAGCGGATGTTTTGTCAAATCCCGGGAGGAAAAAATGCTGAACTTTGCCAGCGGAACCCCTTCCTATGATTTTTTCCCCATAGATGATTTTAAAAAAATCATTAATCACGTAATGGATAAAGATGGAGCAAAAGCCTTTGAATATACATTGGGCCAGGGAGACCTGGAGCTTCGCCGGGAACTTCGGGAATATATCCAAAAATATCATATTCAAAGTCACGAGGATCAAATACATGTGATCTCCGGTGCCCAGCAGGGGATTGACCTCATTGTAAAAGCCCTGTTGACCCAGAAGGACACGGTGATCATTGAAAATCCCTCATACACCGGAGCCATTGGAGCTTTTAAGTCCAGGGGGGTACACTTGGAAGGGGTTCCCTTGAAAAATGACGGGATGGATTTAAAAAAACTGGAAGAGACCATAAAAAAGAGCCATCCCAAACTGCTGTATGTGATGCCGAATTTCCAAAATCCTACGGGAACCTCCTATAGCGGTTATCAGAAAAACAAACTCTTGGCCTTAGCCAAGGAGTATGACTTTTATATTTTAGAGGATGACTATTTAAGCGATTTGAGTTTTTATTCCCAGGACTCCAGAACCCTTAAAAGTATGGATAAAGAAAACAAAGTGATTTACCTAAAAAGTTTTTCCAAGATTTTTATGCCCGGGCTTCGTTTAGGGTTTTTGGTGGTTCCCGAAGAACTCCAGGCATCCATTCTTGAAGCGAAACTCATATCCGATATCTCCACTTCCGGACTGTTGCAGCGGGCTTTAAAAGAATACATGGGTCAAGGACTATGGGAAAAACACATCGAAGCCCTTAAAAAACTTTACCAGAAACGCTTTGACCTGGCCATGAAAGAAATCGCTGAACAAATGCCTGAAAACGTCAAGTTCACCTTTCCCAAAGGGGGATTGAATTTTTGGTTTGAACTTCCCCCTGGAATAAAGGAACAGGAATTTATCAATCAATTGGAGGCCATGAATATTCTGGTGGCCCCGGGACGCTTGTTCTTCCATGAAAAAACCGATAAATCCTATTTCCGCATGAGTATTGCCAATGTAGAGGAAAAAGAAATCCGCCAGGGACTGGAGAAAATTGCCCGTCTCATTCAGTGGGAATCCGCAACGAAAAATCCCGGGAAAGAGCCGCTGATCCTTTAAAAATATTCAAGTTTAGGAATGTTTACGGAATCAAAAGCAGGGCAAGTATAGAATATAAGCTGTATAACCGATTTAAAATATAAAGAGTGAGGTGTTTTTATGAAAATCTATACAAAAACCGGAGATAAAGGACAAACCAGTTTATTTGATGATACCCGGGTGGATAAGGATTCCATAAGGGTGGAGAGTTACGGAACCATTGATGAGTTGAATTCCAGCATTGGACTGGCCAGAAGTTTTATCAAAGATGAAGAAACTCGAAAGCTGCTTTTTGAAATACAGCGAAGCTTATTTGATGTAGCGGGAGAACTGGCCACCACAAAGGGAGAAGATTTTCCTGAAAAAATTGAAAAAAAGGACATCAAAAAATTAGAAGGAATCATAGATCACTACCTGGAGAAGATGAATAAGGAAGAAAAATCCATGTTCATTGTTCCCGGATCCAATCAGGAAAGTGCGGCCCTTCATGTGGCAAGAACCATTTGTCGCCGGGGGGAAAGAAGAATGATTACCCTTAGTAAAGAAGCAAAGATCCGGGAAGATTTAATCCGTTATGTCAATCGTCTGTCCGATGTGCTTTATGCCATTGCCCGTTTTTTGGAAACGAACCTTTCCTACGTGGATTTTGGTAAGGATAAGAAAAAATAGAAAAACTAAAACAGAAAAACTAAAACAGAAAAATTGAAAGAAAAAGAACTGAAAAAGGTGCTGCGATCCCGGAGAAGACTCCGAGATGGCCGCACCTTTTATTAATTGAAATGAGAGAACAATAATTGAGAGGCGCTACACTTGAAAAACTTAGGTATAGAGGGTGTAGTCGTCGTTAAAGGAGGCAAAGTCTTTTCGTTCTTTAAAGCCCCGCTGTTTATTTTCAAAGTAATAATGGATGATTTCCGCAGCTAAGGGAGCCACATCCTGACGGGTTCTGATTTCTTCCCGGGTAAAAAAACGGGCATCGGTGTTTTCAAATCCGTCTGGTATGGGGGTGCCTTCAATATATTCCATTTTGAATACGATGTAGCAGTCCACCACCGCCTCGGTGCTATTGGATCGAATGGCAATAATATCCGTGGCTTCCCCTTTAATCTGGGTTTCTTCTAAAACCTCCCGTTCCACCCCGTAATTCAGTTTTTCCCCTTTTTCCAAATGCCCTCCGGGCATTAGCCACATGCCTTTTAGGCGGCCATAATTCTGTTTAACCATCAACACCTTATTGTCAATTTCCATAAGGCCTCCCACACCGATGAAATTATGGGGGTACACCCATTTATTATAGGCATGTTCGTTAATGACGGACAAATCATTGCGTTTTTCCTTTTCCTGTTTTACCCGGTCCAAATCAATTGAAAACTGGTAAAGGTTTTCCGATTGGTCTCCCTCAAAGAGCACCTCACCTAGAGGGTCCACCACAAGGGAGTGACCAAAATAGCCCTCCCCCACCCGGTTAACCGCGGCGATATAGACCTGGTTTTCAATGGCCCGAGCTTTTAACAGGGTGATCCAGTGGGGATATAGGGGTTCCGGAAACTGGGCTACAAGAAAAATAATTTCAGAGCCGTTTAAGGAAATGCCACGGAAAATCTCGGGGAAACGAAGATCATAACAATTGGTAATCCCAAAAGAAGTTTTAGGAGAAAAAAATCGTGGGATCCGATCCCCCCGATCAAAAATTTGGCCTTCCAGATTATCATGGGAAACCAAATGCATCTTCCAGTAACTCCCCTGCAGGGTTCCCGTGGAGTTGATAACGAAGGTGGTGTTAAAAAGCTTATCCCCGGTTTGTTGAGGCACACTCCCCCCAATAATGGTGGCTTTATGCTTTCGGGCCAGTTGCTGTAAAAACTGTAAAGGCTTATCATAATTTTTTCCATGACTTTTCATGTTCTTAAAATCAAAATCCACGGACCACATTTCCGGAAGCACAATGAAATCCGTAGGGTCCGCATTTTGAAGAAGGGTCCGGATTTTCTCCTTGTTCTTTTGAAATTGACCTTTTTCGATATCCATTTGGACAAAAGTAAGATGGACTTTATTCATGGGATTCTCACATCCTTATTGTTTTTTAGCAAACAGTATGTTATAAAGAATTCTATAGCAATTCACATCAAACTTCAATACCATTCAATATCATTCAATACCATTCAATACCATTCAATATCATTCAACACCCATAGCAGAATATCCATTTTCTGCTAAAAATTTATTGTTTAAACTTATTATAGAGGAGCGTTAACCATGATTCAAGTGATCC
>SLKF01000272.1 GCA_007134725.1 Clostridiales bacterium
ATAAGAGTCAAGGAGGCATCTATGAAGAATATATCCGTAGCAATCGACGGTCCGGCCGGTGCAGGCAAAAGCACTGTAGCAAAAGCAGTTGCAAAGAAAATGGACTTACTTTATATTGATACAGGGGCAATGTATCGGGCAGTTACTTTTCTTGTACTAAAAGAAGGAATTGATATCATTGATGAACAGATGATCATCGATATCGCTAAAAATACGACCTTTAACTTTTCCACGGACGGAAGTGAAATTTTTATTAATGGCGAGAATCACTCTAAAGAAATACGAACTCCAAGGGTAAGTGAGAAGGTTTCTTTAGTTTCTAAAATTGGTGATCTAAGAACCGTTTTAGTGAATGCTCAACGAAAGTTAGCAGAAAACCATGATGTAATAATGGATGGAAGAGATATTGGAACCCATGTATTGCCACAAGCAGATCTTAAAGTATTTTTAACCGCCTCTGTTGAAGAACGGGCCACAAGAAGATTCGAAGAACTTTCCAAAGATAATCAGGCAGAATCCGTATCTTTTGATGCTGTGAAAAAAAATATTATCCAAAGAGACAGCATTGACTCCAATCGAGACCAGGCCCCCTTAGTAAAAGCTGAGGATGCCATTGAAATTGATACAACCACACTTAGGACGAATGAAGTGGTTGAGGAAATTATAAAATTGATCAGAAAAATACAGCGATAATATGGATGTTAGTTGGGTATATAGGAGGTAGGTATGCGAATTAAAGTAGCAAGAAACTCAGGGTTTTGTTTTGGTGTTGAAAAAGCAGTAAATAAAGCTTTTGAAGCTACGCTACAAAACAAAGAAAATATTTATTCTTTAGGTCCGATCATTCACAACAAACAGGTTATAGGGAAACTCATAGAAACCGGATTGGACGTTGTTAATACTATTGAGGAAATACAACATGGAACCGTAATTATTCGATCCCATGGCGTGGGGATAGACATTTATGACCAAGCAGAGTTAAAAAATCTGAAGATTATCGATACTACTTGTCCTTTTGTTCGAAGAATCCAAAATATTGTAAAGGATTATTATCAAAACGGGTACAAGATCGCTGTAATTGGCGATCCTAAACACCCGGAAGTCATCGGGATAAACGGATGGTGCAAAAATCAGGCGTTAATCGTCCAAAGCGAATCCGATATTCCGGAAGATATGGATTACTATGATAAGCTGTGCATCGTTGTACAAACCACCATGCCTCTATCTCGATTTGAAACTTTAAGCGAACAACTTAGTCAACGAGCCGAACATGTGGAAAAATTCGATACTACCTGCTTTGCTACAAAGGAAAGACAGGAGTCCGCAAAAGAACTGGCTCTAGAAGTTGATGCAATGGTCGTTATCGGGGGATACAACAGCTCCAACACGCAGAAGCTCGTAGACATTTGCAAAAGAATTCGTCCTCACAGCACATTTCACATTGAAACTGCATCATCTTTGGACCCCCAAGATTTCAAAGATTTTGAATCAGTAGGCATCACGGCTGGAGCCTCAACGCCGGAATGGATTATTCAAGATGTCATCAAATATTTAAACAAATTAAATAATTAGGAGGGTTTTTACATTGAACAACTCAAACGAAAACAATGGCACTAACGAAAACATGGAAAACTTTATGGAAGAAATTGAAAAATCAATGAACAAGTTTTATCCCGGAGATATTGTCACCGGAACCGTTATGGATATTAATGATAAGGAAGTTGTGTTAAATTTGGGATATAAATCCGATGGCATTATTCCTAAAGAAGAATTGTCTTCTGATCCCTTAATAAGCCCTAAGGATTTTATGGAAATTGGAGATACCGTTGAAGTGTATATTATTAAACTTGATGATGGTGAAGGCAATGTCTTGGTTTCAAAAAAACGCGTTGATGCAGAGAAGGGCTGGGAAGTCTTAGAAATCGCATTTGAAAACAAAGATAGTGTGGAAGTGGAAGTACAAAACGAAGTAAAGGGTGGACTGATCGGTTACAGTCACGGAATTCGATGCTTTATTCCTGCAAGTCATATTTCCAACCGCTATACGAAAGACCTATCTCAGTTTGTAGGCAACACTTATGACGCTGAAATTATTGATTTTGATAAAAGACGAAACAAAGCCGTTCTATCAAGAAAAAATTTACTCTTAGCAGAAAGAAACAAACAAAAAGAAGCCTTACTGGAAGACTTGGAAGTTGGGAAAATATTTACAGGAAAAGTTACGCAAATCAAGGATTTTGGTGTATTTATTGATTTAGGTGGAATAGATGGACTGCTTCATATTTCTGAAATGTCCTGGGGAAAAATCGACCAGCCATCAGAACTGTACTCTTTAGGGGATGAAGTTGAAGTTCAAATTATTGCGGTTGATAAAGACCGGGAAAGAATCTCGTTAAGCAAAAAGAATTTAACGGAAAATCCTTGGTCCGAAATTGAAAATAAGTATGGAAAAGGCGATGTTGTAGAAGGAAAAATCGTAAAACTTCTGGACTTCGGAGTATTTGTAGAATTAGAACCTGGTGTTGATGGGTTAGTGCATGTATCAGAAATCAGTAATCAACATGTAAAAAAACCATCGGATGTACTTAATGTTGGTGATGAAATTACGGTAGAGATATTGAGTGTAGATAAAGAAAATAAGCGAATCAGTTTAAGTATGAAAGCCTTACTGGAAGATGAGAAAAAAGACGAAGAAGAAGAAAAGAATAAAGACCCGAAAGAGACATCTCAAAATGAAAATCCACAAGAACACAGTGTCAATGATGACCCGATTACCATCGGAGATATTTTCAATCAAAATAAAGAAGAAAACGAAGAGTCGTAAAGACTCTTTGTTTTTTATCGTGTTTAACAAAAGAAACTGAAAGAGTGCATTGCTACTATTATAAAATAAAGGTGGTTGCTTATGGACGGTAAAAAATTTCTTGAAAAACTGATACAGACTTCCGGGGTTTCCGGTCATGAAGAGAAATTAACCAACGTAGTAAAAGAATTCTTTGAACCCTATGCCGATTCAATTACAACCGATGCTCTAGGAAATATCATCGTGTTGAAAAGGGGTAGAAAATCAACAGGGAAAATAATGTTTGCTGCACATTTAGATGAAATTGGTTTAATGGTTAAAAAAATTGATCGAAACGGTTATCTACATATCACCAGTATCGGTGGCTTTGATCAAAGAGTTCTTCCTTGTCAGGAAGTAACCGTACATGGAAGAGAAAATCTTTTTGGGGTAATTGGTATGCTTCCTCCCCATATTACCGGTGGTAAACAGGAGGACTCCGTTAAACTGGAGGATCTCTTAATAGATGTGGGCTATTCGAAAGAAGAACTAATTGATCTTGTGTCTGTCGGGGATATTGTTACTATTAATCGAAATATGAGGGATTTGAAGAACAATCGAATTACCGGTAAAGCTTTGGATGATCGTGCAGGAGTAGTCTCCTTGTATGAAGGGATAAAAAATCTACATAGCCAAATCCATGATGTGGATGTTTACTTTGTCTTAACCGTACAAGAAGAGGTAGGGACAAGAGGCGCCGTAACTTCAACCTACGGAATTAATCCAGATGTAGGCTTAGCCATAGATGTAGGCTTTGGAAAAACTCCGGAATTAAATGCCCATGATTCACTGGAATTATCAAAGGGTCCTGGAATTTTGGTCGGTGCAAACGCCCATCCGAATGTTTTCAAAGGACTAAAGGAGACCGCGAAAAAAAATCATATCGATTACCAAATTGAAGTAGCTGCGGGACCTACCGGGACAGATGCCTGGCCCATGCAAATCAGCGGTTCCGGTGTGGCAACAGGAGTCCTTTCCATACCTCTTAGATACATGCATACTTCCGTAGAAACTGTAGATTGGCAAGATATTGAAACAACAGGACAACTACTGTCTCATTTCGTAATGTATTTTAATGCTAAAAAAATGGAGGACTTCTTATGTTACTAAAGGATCTATGTGAATTAAAAGGTGTAGCGGGTAATGAAAAGGTAGTTCGAGATTTTATTAAAAAAGATCTGGGAAATGCAGGTAAAAATGTTACGACTGATCGTATGGGCAACCTCATTGTAAGCAACGGTGTAAAGTCCGATATCCATCTTGGGGTAACCGCTCATATGGATGAAGTCGGTTTAATGGTTAAAGGCATTGATGACAGCGGATTAATTCGATTTACCAATGTGGGTGGTCTAGACCCTAGAATTTTAGTATCAAAAGTAGTAGAAATTGGTGATGAAGATATCCCCGGAGTCATTGGAGCAAAACCGATACATATGCAAAAAGCGGCGGAGCGAAAAAAAGCTTTTACCCTTGATCAATTGTATATTGATATTGGAACCGACTCAAAAATAGAAACAGAAAAATATGTATCCCTAGGAGATTACGTTAACTTTATCAGTCCTTATCAACCGTTCGGAAGCCACAAGGTAAAGGCCAAAGCCTTAGATAATCGTGTAGGATGCTTTATGGTCATGGAACTTATTAAAATGGAGTTACCCATAGAGATTACCGGAATTTTTACGGTGCAGGAAGAATTAGGACTTCGGGGATCCCAGGTTGCAGCAAATAACCTGGATGCGGATTTGGTATTGGTACTAGAAGGCACCACCTGCGGTGATTTGACCGAGGTAGAAGATCATCTTCAAACCACGGAGCTGGGTAAAGGACCGGCCATATCGTTAATGGATCGGACCTCTATCTATCAACGTAAGCTCGTTGATAAGCTTACCGCCGTTGCAGATCTTCACAAAATCCCTTGGCAATATCGCCGTAATTCTTTTGGGGGTAATGATGCCGGAAGATTTCAGCATAGCAAGGGAGGGACTCCCTGTTTATCAGTGGCTACGCCCTGTCGGTATATTCACTCTCCGGTCTCTGTAATGGATGAAAGAGATTTTGATGGAATGAAGAAATTATTAACCTTATTTATTGAAGAAATTTCTAAAGGAGGCGTATTATAATGGATAAATTAGATGTGAAAACTCTTGATACATTACTCTCCACCTTCGGTCCTTCCGGTAATGAAGAGGCGGTTCGAGAGTTTATTGAATCAGAGATCAAAGATCACGTAGATGAATTACATGTAGACACTTTAGGAAATTTAATCGCCCATAAAAAAGGAAACGGGAAAAGGATTATGTTGGCAGGACATATGGACCAAATTGGCCTGATGGTAACCTACATCGATAAAGAAGGGTTTTTACGCTTTACAAACATCGGAGGCATTTCCCCGGCGGTTTCTCTTTCCCAACGGGTAATCTTTAAAAATGGTACGATTGGAGTCATCGGAAGTGAACATTTGGAAAACATAAAAGACCTTAAGCTCGATAAAATGTTTATTGATATTGGAGCAAATTCCAGAGAAGAGGCGGAAAGAATCATAAGCATAGGAGACGTGTGCGGATACTTTAATGCTCCGGTTATCGATGATCAAAAAGTGGTCTCCCCAAGCCTTGATGATCGCATCGGATGCTATATTATGATGGAGACAATTAAAAACATAAAAGAATCTCCCAATGATCTGTATTTTGTCTTTACGGTTCAAGAAGAGCTTGGTTTAAGAGGAGCGAAGACTTCTGCCTATCAGGTAGAACCGGATATTGGAATTGCTTATGACGTAACAATGACCGGCGATACTCCCAAGGCTCGGACCATGGCGCTTAAAATGGGCGAAGGCTTTGCTATTAAAGCAAAAGATAATTCCATGATCAGTCATCCCGGTTTAAAGAATTATCTGGTTCAAGAAGCAAAAAAACAAAAGGTGAATTATCAAATAGAAGTTTTGGAATTCGGTGGCACAGATTCCGGAGCCATTCACTTATCGAAGGAAGGGGTTCCTTCCAGTGTACTGTCAATCCCCACACGATATATTCATAGTACCTGTGAAATGGTTTCTAATAAGGATGTCCTTGGCGCCATTAATTATAGTACCAAACTATTAATGACAGACTTTAATTTTTAATTGCATCATTTTCCCATAATTGTAGATGCTTGGTTTCACAAGATATACATTATACTCAGTAAAAAAAATAAAAACGCTTTTTACCAAATTATGATTTTGGTAAAAAGCGTTTTTTAGTTTGTTATTTTTGCTATTTAAGAATCCATGAATCTAAGCTTAAACAGTTTTTCCAGGATACTTCTCCAGCCCAGCTCTCAGAACTTCCATTGCTCTTTTCAGATCATCTTCTTTTAGTACGTAAGCAATTCTTGCTTCATCTTTACCAAGGCCCGGAGTAGAGTAAAAGCCTTCAGCAGGAGCCATCATTACCGTATCTCCGTCTAAATCAAAATCCTTCAACAACCATGTGACAAACTTCTCTGCATCATCCACGGGAAGAGTTGCATTAACATAAAATGCACCGGTTGGTTTTTTGCAGAAAACACCAGGCATATTATTAAGCGCATCCACAGTAATTACTCTTCTTCGATCATACTCTTCATTTACACTCTTAAAGTAGGATGGATCGGTTTGGTAAAGGGCGGTAGCACCAACCTGTTCTAATGTTGGAACACACAGTCGACCCTGAGCAAGTTTTAGGATCTCTGCGATCAGTTCTTTATTTTTCGAGGCAACAGATCCGATTCTTGCACCACAAGCACTGTATCGTTTAGAAACACTATCTACGATGATTACTCGATCCTGAATGTCTTTCATATTTCCAAAACTGGTAAATTCCAATCCGTCGTATACGAATTCACGGTATACTTCATCAGCTATAATAAATAAGTTGTATTCCTTTGCCAATCCTGCCAACATTTCAATTTCATCCTTTGTATATACAACCCCTGTTGGATTTCCGGGGTTTGAAAGCATTATTGCTTTGGTCTTTGGCTTAATTAGTTCCTCAATAGTTTCACGGCTAGGTAAATGGAAACCGTCTTCTGCATTTGTGGTAATAGGAGCTACTTTAACATCTACTGCGGAAGTGAAACCGTTATAGTTCGTATAGAAGGGTTCCGGTACTAATACCTCATCGCCAGAATCCATCGTTGCTATTACTGAAAATAACAGGGCTTCAGAACCACCATTTGTGATGATAATTTCATCTTTTTCATAATGCATGTCGTATTTTTTATAGTATTCAATCATCGCTTGAATCAGTTCCGGCATACCCTCGGAAAAACTGTAGGCAATTACTTTTTGATCAAAATTCCGAATGGATTCCATAAAAGATTTGGGTGTCTCAATATCCGGTTGACCGATGTTTAA
>SLKF01000134.1 GCA_007134725.1 Clostridiales bacterium
TTTACGGCCATGAAAAATTGGAAGATTTACAGAAAAAAATCAGCATCTATTCCAAAGCCCATAAACAAGTGATCTTTTACTGTTACCGTGGAGGCATGCGAAGCGGTTTGTTAGTAAAACATCTGGCGTCTTTAGGTTTTCCCGTAGTCCAACTGGAGGGTGGCTATAAAAGCTACCGGAACTTTGTTCGGCAAGAACTGGCGAACTTCGGAGAAAAAATGAATTTTATTGTACTCCATGGCTATACCGGGGTGGGCAAGACCGAAATACTAACCCTTCTTCAGAAAAAAGGACTTCCGGTGCTGGACCTGGAAGGTTTAGCCCAAAACAGCGGCTCGGTGTTCGGGGAAATCATGTATCCGGGAAACACCCCTTCACAAAAATATTTTGAGTCCTTGCTGTATTCCACCTTATCCTCCATTTCTGAAAACCACTGTTTTGTGGAGATGGAGAGTCGAAGAATTGGAAAGGTTACAGTTCCTGAAGAGCTTTACCGCGGTCTGATTACCTCAAAAAATCATGTATTGATTACCACCTCTCTTAAAAACCGCATTGCCATTATTTATCAGGATTATGTAACGGATCATAATTTGTCTCAAGAAGATCTTCTTGAAAAAATTCAGCGTTTGAAAAGAATCCTCGGGAAGGACAAGGTGGAGGCCCTGGCCTTAGCTCTGGAAACAAAGGATTATGAAAGAATGATTGAGACCTTAATGCTGGATTATTATGATCCCCTCTATCGAAAGTCTCTTAAAAACTACGAAGGAAAACTGGAAGAGTTTACCTATGAAAATTTGGAAGAGGACCTGTTTTCCTGGCTTAAAACGAAAGATTTTTCAAAAAATTATAAACAGGAGTGATGGATCTTATGACAAATTCCAAGGATTATGGAAAAGAAGAGATGATTCATGGAACCAAAGTATCGGACCCTTACCGCTATTTAGAGGATTTAACCTTAGCCGATACCAAAGAATGGCTTAAAAATCAGGAATATCAGTCGGCGGAGTATTTCTCTCAGATTCAAAAAAGAGCGGATTACCGCTTTCAGCTACAAAATCATTTTCACTATACCCGTTACTTTGTGCCGGAACGGGTACAAAGCTCCATCTATTTTCTAAAAGCCCGGGAAAATGATAATCAACCGATACTATATGTGAAAAAAGATCGGGATCCAATGACAAAGATTTTACTTGATCCCAATACATTCAGCGATGATCAGACCGTGGCCCTTAGCAATTACTTTATCAGTAAAAACGGAAAGTATGTGGCCTACGGACGCTCGAAACAGGGCAGTGACTGGCAGGAAATTCGGATTATCGACAGCGATACTCTGGAGGAATACTCCGACCGGATATCCTGGGTAAAGTTTACTGCTATTGCCTGGGACGGAGAATCCAAGGGCTTTTATTATACCCGCTTTCCGGACCCTGCCACCCAGGCTCCGGAAGATGAAGGGAATCATGCAAAGGTTTATTACCACCAACTGGGAACCCCTCAGGATGAAGATCGGTTAATCTATGAAAATCCCAAGGATAAGGAACTGGGTTTTCAGCCCCTGATTACCGATGATTACCGTTTTTTATGTCTTTACCTTCGACGGGGAACCTCGCCGAAAAACGGTTTTTATGTAATGGATTTGGAACGTGTCGAGAAAGGATTCTACCAGGTTTTTGAAGAGGGGGAAGCTGAGGTTCGCTATATTTCCAATAACGGTACCAACTTTTATTTTTTAACGGATTTAGATGCGGGGAGAAAGCGGGTTATTGAAGTTTCCATTAACGGTACCAATGGTGCCCCTAAGGAACTCATCCCTGAAGGCTCCGCAGTTATTCAAGAGGCTCGTATGGTTCACCAACACTTTGTCCTAACCCTGCTAAAGGATTGTTGCCACGAACTGGTTATGTACAACATTGATGGAGAATACCAAGGCATCATTAAAATCCCTGAGTTTTCCAGTGTCATTGGCCTCAGCGGGAAACGAAACCAACGGGAGATGTATATCGGTACTACGGATTTTTTAACGCCAACGGTCCTATATAAATACAATTTTGAAGTTCAGGACCTTACAGAAATCTGCCGCTCCAAAGTGTTATTTGATCCCCTGGAATACGAAACCCGTCAGGTATTTATTCCTTCCCAGGACGGGACGGAAATCCCCATGTTTATTACGGGAAAAAAGGGTCTCTCTCTTGACAAGCCCCACAAAACTTTATTATACGGTTACGGCGGCTTTAATATTTCCTTAACCCCTCAATATAACCCGGGAATTCTTCCCTGGTTGGATATGGGCGGTCTGTACGTCGTCGCTAACCTTCGGGGCGGTGGGGAATACGGAGATGATTGGCATCAAGGAGGTATGCTTTTAAATAAGCAAAAGGTATATGAAGACTTTATTGCCTCGGCACAATGGCTGGTGGACCAAGGCTATACATCCCCGGAAAAACTGGGAATTTACGGTCGCAGCAATGGAGGGCTACTGGTTGCCGCTTCCATGATCCAGCGTCCGGACCTATTCGGTGCAGTTATATCTTCCGTACCGGTAATCGACATGCTTCGCTACCATAAATTTACCATCGGCCGCTACTGGGTACCGGAATATGGTACGGCGGATAATCCAGAACACTTTAAGTTCTTATATGAGTATTCTCCTCTTCATAATGTAGAGAAAAATCAAGTGTACCCACCGATTTTAATCTCCTCGGCGGAAGGGGATAACCGGGTGGTTCCCGCCCATGCCATGAAATTTGCCGCCACATTACAACAGGCTGCAAAAAATCATCCCGAGAATTCCAATCCGATAATTTTTCGACTGGAGAAAAAGGCAGGCCACGGCCATGGAAAGCCCACCTACAAAATCATCGAAGAGTGGGCGGATTTTTTAAGCTTTCTTGATCAGGAGCTAAGGGATGCTTAAGCTAAAGCAGTAACGATGTAGAAAGTATCCGCTACCATTGGCAGTTCCAAAATTTCAGGATTCTTAAATCCTGCCTGAATTAAATAGTTCTTCGTCTCCTGGAAATCCAGGCGGTGTTTTAGAGGCGGACCCTGTTCCGTCTCTTTTTTTACCCATTCGATGATGATAATTTTCCCCTGAGGCTTTAACGTGCGATGGGCTTCTTGTAAAAATAATGGTTTATCCTCCACTTCATGAAGTACCATGGACATCAATAACATATCTCCGGTGCGATCCTCCAAGGGAAACCCGTACTCTTGAGATTCTACCACCTGAATATTCTCTACTCCAGAGGTTTTTAACTCCGATGTTAAAAATTCTGTCATTTCCTTGGAAGTATCCAGGGCATAGACCTTTCCTTCAGGCCTCACAATCTCTGCCGCGGGAATGCTAAAGTAGCCGACGCCACAACCGATATCGATAAAATGATGTCCCGGCTGAAGTTTGGCTTTCTGCAATATTTTATCCGGGGGCAGGTTTTCTCTCCTTTCCTTCGACTGAAGTTTTTCCTTGTTTTTAGGATCAAATTTATGAGCCATAGTTTTCCTTCCTTTCTCTATTTCCGAATTTGGAATTGGTCACAAGCCTAAAGGACTTTTTCGATTTTATGAAAACTTTCCATTCGGTAAAGGGCTTTCTTTTCAATTTTCAACTCCGTCAATAAATCCTCCAGTTCCTCTTTGGAAATTCCCATGATTCTAATGGAAAGACCGCAGTTCGCCGTGATTTGACGGGGCGTGGGAATCACATGGATTTTTGCCCCGGTTTTCATCAACCGTTTTTCCGCTTCCATAGCGGCATGGGTGGAGTCAAAAGTGATTACATAGGGAAATTCATTATTCATATTCTTCTACTCCTTTACGCAATTTTTTCTCTCTCAGTGTATCATCTTTAGCTTGCAATTTCCCTGTTTATCAATATTTTTCATAGGATGATCAAAAGCCATAAATTTTATTGATAATCCTGTACATTCTCAATCCCTAACAATTTTTCCTTCGTATCCAGCCCTCCCCGGTAACCTACCAACTTCCGGTTGCTTCCAATCACACGATGACAGGGTATGACAATGGGCAGGGGGTTTTTGTTATTGGCCATACCCACGGCCCGATAAGCCTTAGGATTTTGGATTTTTATCGCTAACTCCTTATAGCTTCTGGTCTCTCCATGGGGAATATCCAATAGAGCGGCCCAAACCCGTCGTTGAAACTCCGTGCCTTGAGGCCTTAGGGGCAAATCAAAGACCTTTCGTTCCCCTTGAAAATATTCCTGCATCTGTTGATGGGCTTTTTTAATCACAAAGGTTTCTTCCCTTTGGTAACTGTCCCTTTCTCCATCACCAAAGCGGATTTCCACCAAATACCCTTCCATTTCAACAATCGTCATGGGACCGATTAGTGTCTGATAGCTGTATCCTTTAATCATTTTACCCAACTCCTTTAGGGATTTTTTCCTTACTAAAATCATATAACAACCGAGGTGTTTTTAAAAGCTTTTTCATAAGAATCCTGAAGGAATGGTTCTTTTCTTCTTTGATTATTCTATTGTATATCGGGTATCACTAGTACTATATGCTTCGAGTTTCGAAAAACCTGAAAATCTTTTATTGTGATTATTTTAAAGGAGGTACTATTGTGAAAAAAATTGGTGTTTTGATCGGAAAACTTTATGAAGAATCGGAGTACAGTAAGCCTGCTCAAGCATACAAAGATGCGGGTTACGAATTAGTTCATATCGGCAAAGAAAAAGGGGAGCAGGTGGTGGACAAAAACCGTGAAAACCCGGTTACCATCGATGCAGTACCGGATAGTGTATCGGTGGAGGACTTTGATGCCTTACTGATTCCCGGAGGCTTTTCTCCTGACGTTCTGCGATCCGATGAAAAAATCGTGGATTTCCTTCGCCATTACTTCACCTTAGGAAAACCGGTATTTACCATTTGTCACGGCCCTCAGTTGTTGGTAACTGCAGAAGTTTTAAGCGGAAGAACCCTAACCTGCTATAAATCCATTATCGTGGATGTAAAAAATGCCGGAGCCAACTATGTGGACCGGGAAGTGGTCATCGACGGAAATCTCATTACCAGTAGAACTCCGAAGGATCTACCGGCCTTCATCGACGCAACCTTAAAGATGTTAAAGAAAGAATCTTAAACCGGGATTCCCAGTCTTTCAAAATAGAACTTTCCCGGTTTTAAAAACATCTTACCATGTAAAAACCTGAGAACGGGTTATCCGATCTCAGGTTTTTTAATGCGTTGATGCTGTTTTAGAAAGGAGAAAATCCTTGATCAAACCAATTATCCTTCATAGCTTTCTGATACTCTTCATAAAAAACTTTTCGGTGCTCGTTTTCCCATTCATATAGCGTTTTCAGCATTTTTTTCCCTTTGGGATCTTCCGTGTTTTCAATGGCTTTTTTATAAAACTCTGCAAAGTCATTTTCAATCAGATAGGCCATTCTGAGGATGGAAATATCTGAAGTGGAAGATTTCAGATCCTCTGTGGAAATATTTTCCGCTTCCTTGCGAACCTCAAAAATACTCTCCCCTTTATACTCATCAAGATCTTCCATCTCTGACCATTCCTGATTGACCTCGATATTATCGTGCTCTTTTTTCAAAATATCAAAATGTCTTTTTTCTTCCTTGGCTAAAGACTCGAACATTTTCTTTGCCACAGGACTCTCCACCTTGTCACTGAAGCTTGCATAAAAGTTTTGCCCCTGCAGTTCCATATCCATTGCAAATTGTAGAATATCTAATGCTTTTTTCAAAAAAAAACCTCCTTATTAATATTTTAATAACCCATTGTATTTCATTGTAATGATACCCATATCACGATGTGTTAATCAGGGAATCCTCTCTTGGGTCCGTTGATCTCTTTTACGAGTACCCCCCTCTCTTATTTCCTTGGCTTAGTATTAAAGCATTTCTTTATTTGCTAAGGCATTCATATGCACATCCATTTGAGGATAAGGAATACTGATATTTTCTTCATCAAATCGAATTTTTACCGCTTCCTGAAGATCGTAATAAATAGACCAGTAATCTTCTTTTTTGCACCAGACCCGTACGGTAAAGTTAACCGAGCTGTCCCCATACTCAATAACTCGGACCATAGGTTCCGGATCCATTAACGTGAGTTCGTGTCCTTCCACCAGTTCTCTTAAGATGGCTTTCACCTGACGAATATCATCATCATAGCCCACACCGTAGGTAAGATCCACTCTTCGTAAGTCCTCAGCACTAAAGTTTGTGATGTTTCCGTTAGCTAAGGCCCCATTGGGTACCATTACTTTTTTATTGTCCGGCGTTGACAGTCGGGTATGTAGAATCAAAATTTCTTTGACCGTACCCATTTCTCCCTGGGCACTGATGAAGTCTCCGACGTTAAAGGGTCTAGCACTGAGAATAATAATTCCCCCCGCAATATTTCCCAAACTGTCCCGTAGGGCAAAACCGATGGCAAGACCTGCGGCTCCAATTATGGCCACAAAGGCTGTCATAGGAATTCCTAAATAGCTAAGTACCGTTATAAACAATACAATGTTTAGTCCAAAGGTTGATAAGGACTTGATGAATCCGTGTAAGGATTCATTCAATTTACTGGCTTTAAGGGTTTTTTCCAAAATCCTAAGCAAGGTTTTGATTACCGCCAACCCGATCAGTAAGATCACCAGGCCCATTAATACTCGAATACCATACTGAAAAATACTTTCTTGAAAGCTTTGTGATACTTCCATTATGTTCCCTCCTTTTAATTTCTTTGTTCATTATACCCGATACCTTCTATTTTACACAAGTTCTCCGATTATTCTAGGGATTTCCTTGTATTTTATGCTTTTTTATCTTAACTTTTGTTTGTATTTACATTTTTTCAGGGTATATATGTACAACGATTCCACAACAACCAAAGGAGGATCCTTATGGACCGACGAAGGATTATCAAACATTATAAAAGCACAACAAAAGAACAAGCCCAGGGCCCCATACTTTACTGGATGAGCCGGGAACAACGAAGCGAGGATCATTGGCCCCTTTCCTATGCCCAGGAACTGGCTTTAAAAGAAAATAAACCTTTACTTGCGGTTTTTACACTGATGGAGAGTTTTTTGGAAGCCAATCATTCTCACTACGATTTTATGTTGCGAGGTCTAAAAGAAGTGGCAAAGAACCTAGAAGACAACCGTATTTCCTTTGTGATTTTACAGGGAGATCCATCTGAAATGCTTCCCCGATTCATCGAAGAACATCGTATCTCCCATGTGGTCACAGATTTCGATCCTTTAAAGCACAAGCGAAACCTGCAAGAAAATATGGCAAATACAATATCCGTGCCTTTAGATGTTGTGGACGGACGCAATATCGTCCCTATTACCACAGCTTCCCCTAAACAGGAATATGGGGCCTATACTCTCCGGCCCAAACTTCATAAACAATTGGATGAATTTTTACATCAGACCCCGATAATTATAAACCACCCGGTGGTTTATAAAAAGAATCTACCGGAGGTTCCCTGGGATTCTTTATTGGAAAGCCTGGAGTTAAAGAAAAACTCCTATTTAGAGATCACTTATCCTTCAGGACCGAAGGCCGCTGGAAATCAATTACAGGAATTTATCGATCATCGATTGAAAAACTACAGCGCCCATAGTAACGATCCGACGAAAGAGGTGTTATCCGGGCTCTCACCCTATTTGCATTTTGGTCAACTTTCCTCTCAACGAGTACTCCTTGCCTTAGAAGAAAGTGATTTTTCCTCTTCTGCCACGGCTGACTTTGTGGAGCAGATTTTCGTTCGAAAGGAACTGTCGGATAATTACTGCTATTATAATTCCAACTATGATAATATTAAGGGTTTTCCCGATTGGGCAAAGAAAAGTCTGGATGCCCATCGAGGGGACCTTCGGGAATATTTATATGACTATAAGGATTTTCAATACGGCAAAACCCATGATGAGCTTTGGAACGCCGCCCAGTGGGAGTTGTTAAAAACCGGAAAGATCCATAGTTATCTTAGAATGTACTGGTGCAAAAAAATATTTGAATGGACGAAAAGTCCAGAAGAAGCCATGGAAATTGCCATAAGACTCAATGATGGTTATAGTCTAGACGGGCGGGATCCCAACGGCTATACCGGTATTGCCTGGAGCATCGGCGGGGTGCATGATCGGGCTTGGAAGGAACGTCCTGTGTTTGGAAAAATCCGCTATATGAATTACAATGGGGCAAAAAGAAAGTTTGATGTAGCAAAATACATTCACACCTACCTTGGGGATGAGGACCATGAGTAAAATTATAAAAAAACTGAATAAATGGAAGTCCTTAGTACTGCATCTAAAACATCAGTTTAAAAAAAATGAGCTGACGGCCCTAGGCGCTCAATTGAGCTATTATTTGATTCTGTCTTTTTTCCCTTTTTTAATCATTCTGATCGTTTTACTAAACTTTACTCGCTTAACCGAGGGCCAGACCATCAATCAACTGTCCTATATCCTTCCCGATGAAGTCTTTCAGCTGACCTTAACGATTCTGGATGAAATCCGTAGCGGCCTGAACGCTACCCTTCTATCCGTCAGTTCCATCGCTACCATATGGGCCGCCTCTAAGGGTACTTCGGCTCTTATCAAAGGACTGAATAAGGCCTATAATGTTTCTGAAAACCGTTCTTTTTTGCGCCTCCGAGCCATGGGAATCGTATTTACTTTCGCCCTGGTTTTTATTATTATTTTCTCTCTGTTTTCCCTGGTTTTCGGCCGGTTGATCGGTTTGGCCGTCTCGGAATACTTAGGCATTTCCGAAGCTTTTTTATCCCTCTGGGAGTACATGCGTTACGGGATTCCTTTGCTGGTATTGTTTTTTATTTTCACCTTACTTTACCGAATCGGACCAAACTACCAATTAAGTTTTAAAGATGTTTATCCCGGAGCCATTTTCACAACCCTGGGATGGATTATCATTTCTCTGATTTTCGCTTTTTATGTAAACAACTACGGTGCCTTTTCCCGTTTGTACGGAAGTATTGGTGCCGTCATCGTTTTACTGATCTGGCTAAATATCAGCAGCCTGATCGTCCTGATTGGTGGGGAAATCAACGCCACAAGGCTGTGGTATAAAAATAATAACAAGCATAAAACCGACCAAGCCTCGGATCCTTCCTCTGTTGATACTTTTTCCCAATAAAAAACCGCCGGAGTTCATATTTCGGCGGTTTTAAAATGCAAACTTTACTCCGTAATAATATTAAATTCCGGAGGATTCATCATGTGTTTCTTTACGCTACATAAATTCATGGACCGAACAATGGCCTTATTATATTTCTCAGGAAACCCGACCGGAAGGGTAAGCTTTAATTCCATCTTTCCAATCATTCCCGTATCGGGGTTTTTTTCCGTATTTAGAACCAGTTTCATTCCCTCCATGTCGATGTTTTTACTCTCACAAAAACGAAGAGCATAAAAACCGGTGCAGGTGGCGATAGACCCTAAAAACAAATCAAAAGGGGAAGGATTCTCTCCTTCTCCACCTTCGTTAAGGGGCTGATCAGTTTCAATGGTAAATCCTTTCATATTGGCACTTACTTTCTTTCCTTTGGGAAATCCTACTTCAATTGTGGGCATATTTTTCTCTCCTTTATGGTTCTTGTATTCATAATGCCTTACTGACTTCTCTGAGTTACTTAGAAATTCCTATTTATCCCCCGTTAATTCCATTATTGAACTTGGATATAAAGGCTTACTCAGTTCTAATATTGCCTTTGCATATTCTTGTATCTCTTTTTGAGCATCATGCTCCAGTCTTTGGTTTAGAAAGTGACATACGGATTGAAGAGATGCCGTCCAATACCATCTAACATACATTCCATAGGCGGGTAAAAAGAGTCTGGCTTGTTCGGCACAAAGTCCGTCCTCTAATGCTGATTCATACTTTTGAATACCAAGTTCGATATAGTCTAGTAATTCTGTTGAAAGTTTAGCACCGAGATCCGCAGTTAAAATATCTCCGCTCCCCTGTTTGGAGTTTTCCGGTTTACTTCTCCATTCCTCTGAGTTAGGAATATAAAATGTGGGTTCCTCTGTAATATACCTACGACTAGATTCATTCCAGGCTTCGAGACTATCACCCGTTCCTTCGAGTTGAGCCGAACCGACTACATATTTCCACCATTGTCTCGCAACCATTAAAGGAGCGTATACCTCAAATTGTAATATTACATGCCTAAATGGTGAAGTATGTCCTTCCCTTGCCAGAAATTTTATTAGTCGAATATCTTTTTCAGTTAGCTCCTTTGATTCCTTTGCATAAGAAACACGCGCTGCATTAGCAACCGTTAAGTCTGAACCCATATGATTTACAAGCCTTACATAACCTTTATCCAACACATTTATCATTGGCAAAAAAATCGACTCCTTTATTTCTCTTTATTTTATTTAACAAAATCTTCCGTGAGTTTGCTAGATAATAGGTATTTTGGTAATTTCAGCGAACTGTTAAGATACTTTCATTATAACACCCCACCCCTCCCGGGTAAAGTTTATAAGAAGTTTATTTTTGGGACAGGTCGGTATAGACCCTTCCATCCTTCAACTCAATAATCCGGTCGGTGCGTTCCGCAATCTTTTTATCATGGGTAATCACAATAAAAGTGGATTGAAATTCCTTGTTGATCTCCTTGAGCAGCCGGTAAATACTATCACTGGTTTCAGAATCCAGATTTCCTGTAGGCTCGTCGGCCAGCAGAATTCTCGGACGATTCATCAAAGCCCGGGCGATAGCCGCCCGTTGCTGTTGACCACCGGACATATCCGTGGCCAGATTGTTCTTTACCTTTTCCAGTCCTACCACTTCAATTAATTCCTCCGCCCGTTTGAGAATTTCCGGCTCAAGCTTTTTATTTTTCGCCCATTGGGGCATTAAGATATTCTCTAAAGTCGTAAATTCCGGAAGCAGGTAGTGAAATTGAAAAACAAATCCTATGGCTTCATTTCTTAGTTTCGCCAAATCATTTTTCTTTAATTTCCCGGTATCCTGTCCCTCGATTAATACCTTCCCACTTGTGGGCCGGTCCAATGTTCCCATAATATTTAGCAGTGTACTCTTCCCGCTGCCGGATTGACCGATGATGGAATTAAAAGAACCGGGATCAAAGCGGAGATTCAGATCAAAAATTACCTGGGTTTTAATTTTCGTCCCATAAACTTTCTCAATGTTTTGTAAGGTTAAAATACTATCCATTCCGTATCACCTCGATCGGTTGTAGTTTTGAAGATTTTTTCGCCGGGATCAGGGCGGCCAGGGTAGAGGCCACCACCGCAATGACAAAGGAAAGCGCAATAAAGTTGTAATTGATCACAATTTCCACCACCGGGCTTCCATCGGGATTCGTTGCAAAAAACATAAAGCTATAGGAAAGTGCCAATCCCAAGGCAATGCCAATAAGCCCTCCCAGGGATCCTAAGATCAGACCTTGAAATAAAAAGATCAAACTGGCGCTCCGGTCATTAACCCCCATGGCTTTTAGTATGCCAATTTGTTTAGATCGTTGTAATACAGAAATCGCCAACACACTGGAAATGCCCAGTACCACAGCCACTACCACAAAAATCTGGATCATAATACTGGAAATATCCTGACCCTGGAGACCACTGAGTAAATCCTGATTGGCATCTTTCCAATTAGTGACCTTCACATCTTCATCCAGCAGTGCCTGAATTTCTTCTCCGATAATATCCGCATCAAATACCTCCGCTACCTGAATTTCTATGGCAGTGATGGAGTTTTCCCGTTGAAAAATTCCTTGGGCGGTTGCAAGTTCACTGACAATCCAGGATTCATTCAAGTTCGTCACTCCGATGTCAAAAAAACCGGTAATTGTAACGTCTCCCCGGTCTCCATCAAAATTAAAAACCTCTAAGGAATCCCCAATTTCCAGTCCCAGATTTTCCGCCAAACCGATACCTACCAGCACTTCTCCTGAGTCCTTTGGCAGACTGCCTTCGGTTATTTTGTCCTGAAATCCGTAAATCCCTTCTGCTTTTTCAAATTCAAAGCCCCGAATCAGGGCGGATTCTGCCTCCTCTTCAAGACTAATAAATGCAGGTAACGTCAGGGTAGGCGAAAGCTCCTCCACTCCTTGAACTTGATCCCGGATACGATCTTCCTTTTCCTGATAATCAAAGATTTCTCCGTTATTTTCTTGGGATTCAATGGTGACTTGTGCGGAGTTTCCAATGGTGGAATCCACCAAACTGGTTTGCAGTCCCTGAATTAGTAACCCGATAAAAACCTGAACGGAAATACCGATGGCAATCCCCGCTAAAATCAACAGGGTCTGTCCCTTCCCGGATTTTAGAAAGCGCCAGGCAATTTTAAGAGGAAATTTCATGGTTCTGCTCCTCCCTTAAGGCTTTAATATCTTCAAAGGTTTTTAAGTATAAGTCGGCACCCAGTTCCTTTGCTACATTTTTTTTGTTATCCAGGGCATATCCACCGACGATAATTTTCGGTACTTTCGTTAATTTGTTTCGAAGAAATTCGATGCTTCTTTTAGCTGGGATGATATTATAATAATTCGACACACTGATGGCTACATAATCCGGTTGTAAATCCTCCATCAATTCGATTAAGTTTTCTCTGGGAGTGTTACCTCCGAGAAAAAGGGTTTCAAAACCATTCAAGGCAAAGAAGTCCTCCACCATGCGGGGACCGATTTCGTGATATTCATCCTCGGGACAATAAATGACCACCCTTTTTTGATTCAGCTGATGGGCTTCAAAGGTTAAGCCTCGCTCCATCACCACAAAAGGGTAGCAGCATTCCACGATGGTTCGTACAATTGCGGTTCGCATATGTTCCTGACCGATGGTAATACTTTGCTCCTTTTCATTCGATGCTATTTCATAAAGGGCAGGTCGCAAAATTTCGTCATAGAGCGTGACAATATCCAGTTCTCTTCCGGAAACTAACTGCATAACATAGTTCACGCTATTTTCCTTATCTTCTTTTTCCAGATATTTCATAAACTCCTGATAATATTCCATAAAAAAACTCCTTTCATGATTGCTATGATGATGTATTGTTACCCTTCTTTCAGGCTTTTTATTCGTTATTTTAAAAAGATTAGGATAAATTTTCAATTCTTCTTAAAATAAAAACTTTGCCGGTCACCCGGCAAAGTTTTTATCGTTTTGCTTATGCACTTTTTTTCTTCTTTTTGGTATTCCCTTTTTCATCAGCTTCTTTAATCTTTTCTTCACTTTCATAGAATATCCGGTCCTTCGGCACCCCTTTTTCTACTAACAGGTTCATGGTGTCCGTAATCATTCGAGGGGACCCACACATATATACATGATGATCTTTCAGATCAAGATCTTTAATTCCGTCCATGACGTAACCTTTTGCCGTTGTGGATTTTTCCGGTCGTGAAGCGATGGGTAAATAATTAAATCGATCATAGGATTTTTCTAAATCCAGGAAGTAGTCCTGATAATAAAAATCCTTTTCTTTTCGTTGTCCGTGTACAAAGGTCACCCGATCAATTTCCTCCCGATGCTTTAGGGTATCCTTCGTTAAGGCGATAAAAGGAGTCATCCCGATACCGTTGCCCACAAACAGCACTTTTTTTACGTCCTGAGCTACCACCAGTTCTTCGCCCATGGGGCCTTCCAGCTCTACGGAGTCTCCCTGTGTAAACTGATCAAATATGTTTTCCGTACCATATCCTCCCGGTACTTTTTTAATAATTACCCGTAAACTATGGTCATCTTCATTATAGGATGCTATAGAATAGGCACGATACATGCTTTCATGTCCCTTTAGTTTCACCAGGATAAATTGTCCCGCCTTGTAGGCTACCCTGTCAGGATTTTTAAATTCGAAGGTAAACTCCTTGATGTCTTCCCCTAAATCCTGGATTTTAGTTAAAATAGATATAATCTTTTGTCGTTCTTCATACCCTTCCAAATCTGCGTTTAATTTCAGTTCCAGGGCATCTCTTTCGGTTTCAAAGGATAAAATTCCTGCGGGACAGTTTTCTACACAGGTTCCGCAACGGATGCAGTTGATATCATCAAATTGATTGTTCTCGGAAAAGTTTGTATAGGGTTCCAGCTGGAAAGGACAAACCCGGGCACATTTTCCACAGGCGTGACATTTCTCTTTTGATTCAATGGTCAGCTTTTCATCCGTATTTTTATTGGCATTCAGTTTGGTTCCTACGGTGTAGCTGATTTTTTCCAAGGTTCCCATAGGGCAGAACTGACACCAGGTTCGAGGGTTTTTCAAAAGGCCCAGCAAGCCTCCTACCACAAATACCATTAAATAGGTTCGGGAGAACACCATGCCCAATCGGTCCCAAAAAGAAGTGTCTCCCCAGTGTTCCAAGGCATTAAGAGTGTTTCCTCCGAAATTGTACATAAAGAATAAGAAAAATCCGATCACCATGGGTTTTGACTTTAAAAACCCGGGAATGTTTTTATTTAAACTGATGGGGTGAATCACAGAGTCAAAGAGACTTCCATGGGGACAGATATTGCCACACCAGTAACGACCTTTAAAAAAGGAGCTTCCGATCAGTCCCGCCATAATCCCGATAACCGCCAAACCCAGTTTCGGCTCCACAAAGGTTCCTCCCAGGGCTATTAACACCGTAAAAATCCATCCATATTTTCTAAGGGTTGTAAAAACTCGATTTGTTTTAATGTAATACGTTGCCAAAAAAACACCTCCAAATTATTTCCCACCCCAGAGGGGGTGGTCTTGTCTATTATAAGTTCTTATTTATAATTTGTCAAAGGTTTTATTTAAATTTTTTTTAGATAAAAAAAGAAAAACTCAAGGCTTCCTCAGACATAACAAAACCCTTAAGCACCGATATCGAAGGTTGCTTAAGGGTTTAGCTTTCCTTGGTAATTTACCTTTGTTACTTTTCACAGGAAAATAATGAGATTTGATTTCTTCCCTGATTTTTCGACTTATAAAGACTTTTGTCTCCCAGATCAATTAACCGTTTTTTATCCATATCCACTTTTGGTTCCAGTGTGGAAACCCCAATGGATAGGGTTATCCTATCAGAAATATCTGTGTGGCTGTGGGGAATGTTCAACTTTTCAACCTGCTCCTTAATGTTTTTAGCCACCGTTAGGGCTCCGGATTTATCGGTGTTGGGCAGTAAAACCACAAATTCATCCCCACCATAACGGGCCACCAGATCCGTTGAACGTTTCAAACTTTTTTCAATGGTTTTGGCAATTTGCTGGAGTACTTTATCCCCTTTCAAATGTCCATAGGAATCATTGTACTCTTTAAAATAGTCAATATCCAAGAGCAAAAGAGATACTTCCTCCTGTTTTCGAAGAGCATTATTCCAAGCGTAATCAAAGTTATTATCAAAACACCTTCGATTGGGAATATTGGTTAACCCGTCCATTTCCGAAATCTTTTGCAATTTACCGTTTAACACTTTTAATACCTGCTCCGTCTTTTCTCTCCTTTGTATTTCTTTTTTCAGGGCTTTGGATTTCTGGGCATTATTAATGGCAATCGCTAAGTAAGAAGACAGAGTTTTTAAGGTCTCCAACTGATGATCCGTATAGACATTTTTTTGTAAGCTTTGTACCGTTACCACACCAATGGATCGATCTTCAATCATCAAGGGACAGAACATGACCGAGTTCATTGCATCGCCTACGGTATGAGAGGTTCCTTCTAAATAATTGCTATACTCCGTCTCAACATCGTTGATCAATACTTCTTTATTATTATTCAGACACCAGGCAGCCCAGCTGTGTTTACTGTCAACAGGCACTTGGAAGGATGGCTGTTTTTCTCCATTTTCAATATACAGTTCATAGCGAATGTTTTCCTCTTTTCCATCCACCAATCCGATGCCTAATACCATGGCTTCCATCAATTGATTTAAGTTTGCATACAGTACATCGAAAATTTGTTCCAAATCCAAAGTTGCGGTGATATTTTGTCCGATTTCACCCACTACTTCCATCTGTTTGTAGGAATTGCGAAGTTCCTTCGTCTTTTTTTCCAGTTCTTGAATCAGATAACGATAGGTTTTCGTCTCTTTTTGAGATTTTTCCAATTGCAATTGAAAAGAAATACTGCGAAGCTTTTCATTTCTTCTCTTGCTTTCGGTTTCCATAGTGGTTCGATGAAATCCTTTGTAGTATTTATAGGCTAAGGATTCCTCTCCCATTTTTTCATATACCCGAGCCATGGATGCATAAATATCAGGAATTAAGGCTTCTCCATCAATGCTTTTTGCAATTTCCAAAGCTTTATTTAAGTTCTCGATCGCTTCTACCAGATCATTTTTATCCAGCATGATCTCATAGACATCTTTATAAATGACCACCTGATGATGGTAATCCTTGGTCTCCTCAGCCAATTTCAAACTCTTACTAAATTCCTCCAGAGATTTTTCAAATTGTTTCTGATTTTTATACATTTTACCTAATAAATGCAAGCTGTAGGAGTGCATTACTTTTGCATCTTTTTCCTTGCAGATTTCCAAGACCTGATCAATATTGTTTTTAGCCCGAATCCAGTTTTCTTTTTCAATATACACTTCCGCTGTATTAAATAGGGGAATTGCTTGCCCGTAAAGGTCCTGATTCATCCCGTACTTTTCAAGACTATCCTGATAATAGCTTAAAGCGGTATCCAAGTCATGTAGTTCCTTATGTAGTCCTCCTAAATTATTTAAAATTCCGGCTTCCAATTCCAATATTTGTTCACTTCTAGCCATTTCCAGAGCCTTAGCATAGTAATCCATGGCATGGTCATAGGTTTTCATATAAAGATGAACATTTCCCAAGGCATTCAGGGCCTCGGCCTCAATGTTTCCGCTGTGCAAAAACTTGGAGGTTTCCAGGGCAAGGTTTAAAGATTCAATGGCTTCGTTGAGCCTTCCTGTCATCCACAAACATCGGCCAATACGGGTTAAGCTTTCCGCTTTTTCTTTTTTGTAAAAGTTCATCTCTGCCATATTAAGAGCTTTTCTGGCCAAAACCAGGGCTTCTTCCGGATGGCTTCGTTCTTTAAATTTTGCCTCGTCCAATAGCTCCCGTACTTGGGTTTTCCGATTTACTTTAGCCTGTTCCTTATTTTTTTTCAGTACGCTCTCCATCTTTTCCCTCCTCCTCTAACCATAAAAAAACCTCCTGTTTCACAACAACGAGGCAAATGGATTCGCAGCTGGCTACCATAGTGAACACACGTTAGGTCCTTTTAGCTTTGCGTCTTTGCCTTTCAGCAAATTTGCCCTATTTAATTATTGTTTCAAAAATGAACTATATCTATTCATTTAGAAAAGTAAAATAAAACAATCCTCTCTTCATTATGCCGATAAAATATAGTGCTATTATACCATTATTGAGAAAAATTGCAATTAAATTATTATATTTTTCAAAATATTGCATAACCACACCTTCCTTTAGTCTATTCCTCTCCCTCGATATTCCCGTTAAAATCTTTTGTGACGATTTTTCTCTCATAAACCTCATTGAATAGCCGGGAGCTAACGATAAAATCCGCGGTAGCCTTATTCGGCGCCACGGGAATATCATACAATGCAGCGATTCGAAGCAGGGCTTTTACATCGGGATCATGGGGCTGGGCTTCCAGGGGATCCCAGAAAAAAATCATCAGATCGATTTTCTCTTCCGCTATGGCAGCTCCCACTTGCTGATCTCCACCTAGGGGACCGCTTTTATAACCGGTAACGGTCAGTTTTGTGTGTTCTTCCAAAAGCTTTGCCGTGGTCCCGGTTCCCACTAAGGTATGGGATTTAAGACTCTCTTTATTTTTTTTCACCCAGGTAATCAAATCCTGCTTCCGATTGTCATGGGCGATTAAAGCAATATTCTTGACTCTGTTCGATTTCGATATTCGGTATCCGTATTTCATTGTTTCGCCTCCATTAGCCATTAAATTAAAAATCTCAAAACATCAGACTTCGATTATTGTACTGTCCTCTTTTACAACAGATTCCTCCAAAAGATATGCAAAAGTGCCAGGACGTACACGACTCCTCCCAGACTGCGATGGACCAATCGCCAATGTTTTTTAAATCGCTTGATCCTCGGTCCCCCTAGGGCAACTACGGCCATTAAAAGCAGGGTATACAGTAACAGGGTTCCCGTATGCCATACGGTTAAGCTGAAGGCCTGATATCCGTGATAAAATCCCAGGGCTAAAATAGTCAAACCTAAAATAGGATGGGCTTTTCTGGAGAATTGATAGATTTTTCCTAAGGTTTTGGACTTTTCCTTTCCCTCTTCTTTCAGTTTTTTTAAAAAGATTTTTTTAACGGGAAATATACTGCCCATTAAAACAATCAACCCGATATTGATCCAACCGATTATTACAACCATTCTTATTCCTCCTTTTCACCATAATATAATAAAATTACATATGCTATATCTTTACCCCCGTTGCCGCTGAATCAAACAGTAGCTATTATTCCATTTCATGAAAAAACTCTGTAGTATAGGCCACAGAGTTTCACTTTCAACGAAGGTTTTAAAACCCTTATAACAATTGTAATTGTTCTCCAAGATCCTTGCGATCCGTCTTCTTTAAATAGGTTCCAATGGTAGCAATACTCCCTCGATAATAGCTCATATCTTCAAAATCCACGTCTTCCAATTGTTTGATTTCTTTTAAGTGACTATCCTTTTTCGGTTTTAAGACCTGGATCCCCCGGGAATGACGGGTGTTTTTTTCGGTGATTTTTTTCGTATTAAAAACCAGTACTTTCCGGATGCTACTTATGGCCACCAACTCTTTATCCTCCTTGATAAACTCCAGGTGAATTAAAGGAAATTCTTCATTGTAGGCTTTTGCCAGTTTCTTTCGATTGGTTTTGGTTTCGTAACTGGATAGAGGAATCCTTGCGGCTTTTCCGGTTTTATAGAAGAACAGCATCCATCCGGAATAATCCAGGGTAGAGGTCATATAAATAATCTCTTCTCCTTCATCCAGTTCCAAGAGATTCGGAAGGAAATCCCCTAATACGCTGGCTTTTGCATCTTCCAATTCATAGGCTTTTACCTTGTATACCTGATGTTTATTGGAAAAGAATAATAAATCCTCTTTGTTGCTTCCATCCACTTCCTGCATAACCTTGTCGTAATCCTTTAGCTTATGATCATTGCTGACTCTTAACGAGGTTAACGGAATTTTTTTAAAGTACTGATCCTTCGTGATAAAAAACTTTACCTTGTATTCACTAACGAATATTTCCTCTTTAAATTCCTGAACCTTCTCCTCATGAATTAAGGTAGTCTTTCTTTCCTGACCGTACTGCTCCATCACTCGCTGTAAGTCTTTGCTAATCAAATTTTTAATCTTCTTTTCGCTGTTCAGGATACTTTCCAGGCTTAGAATTTCTTTTTCCAGACGTTTAATATCCTTGGTTTTCTTTAAAATGTATTCCTGGTTGAAATTTCGAAGTTTGATTTCCGCGATAAAATCGGCCTGGACCTTATCAATGGAAAATCCCTCCATCAAATTCGGGACCACTTCCCGGTCCACCTTGGTTTCCTTCACGATTTTTACGGCTTTATCAATATCCAGAAGAATTTTTTCCAAACCCTTCAGTAAGTGTAGCTCTTTTGTTTTATCCGTAATATCATACTGCAGCTTTCTCCGGATACAGTCCATACGAAAACTTGTCCATTCCCGTAAAATCTCCCGAACTCCCAGCACCCGTGGGGAACTGTCAATCAGCACATTAAAATTGCAGCTGAAGGAATCTTCCAGGGCGGTTAAACGAAAGATTTTGGTCATCAATTTTTCCTGATCCACACCCCGTTTTAAATCCAACGTGATCTTCAGTCCATTTTTGTCGGTTTCATCCCGAAGGTCGGAAATTTCTTTAATTTTCCCGCTTTTAATGTAGTCAATCAGCTTTTCCATAATGGCTTCCACGGTAGTGGTGTAGGGAATTTGAAAAATATCAATACAGTTATTCTTCTCGTCATAACGATACTTCCCTCTCACTTTAAAGCTTCCCCGGCCCTTTTTATAGATTTCTCTCATGATTTCTTTGCTGTATACGATCTCTCCTCCACTGGGAAAGTCCGGAGCTATAAGATGCTCTTCAATTTCTACGGTTTCATCTTTCAGATACTCAATGGTGGTTTTACAGATTTCTTTTAGATTGAAACTGGGAATATTGCTGGCCATTCCCACGGCGATGCCTAAATTAGGAGTGGTTAATATGTTGGGATAGCTGGTAGGGAGTAGTCTGGGTTCCGTTGTAGTATTATCATAATTTGCAATAAAATCCACGGTGTTTTTATGAATATCATCGAAAAACTCCTCGGTTAACTTCTCCAGTTTCGCCTCGGTATAACGGTGCGCCGCATAGCTCATATCCCGGGAATATCGCTTTCCGAAGTTTCCCTTACTGTCCACAAAGGGATGCAGCAATGCTTCATTTCCCCGGGTCAGACGAACCATGGTTTCGTAGATCGCTCCGTCCCCGTGAGGGTTTAGGCGCATGGTTTGTCCCACAATGTTGGCACTTTTGGTTTTGGCTCCTTTGATCAAACCCATTTTATACATGGTATACAAAAGCTTTCGATGAGAGGGTTTAAATCCATCGATTTCCGGTAACGCCCTGGATACAATGACACTCATTGAATAGGGCATATAATTCACTTTTAAGGTGTCAATAATATTGGTCTGATTCACATTTCCTTGCAAAATTCACGCCTCCTAATTCTTCCCTGTCCACAAATATTCATGCTAAATTACATCGACTTCGTCAATGTATTTTGATCCATGGATTTCAATATACTCTTTTCTACCCTCTAAGTTGTCCCCTAAAAACAGATCAAAGGCGGCCTTCGTCTCTTGGATATCCGTAGGGGTTACCTGAATCAGTCGTCGGGTTTCAGGATTCATGGTGGTCTCCCACATCATATCCGCCTCATTCTCTCCAAGACCTTTGGATCGTTGCAGGCTGTATTTTCCCTTGATTTTTTTCACGATCTCCCGCTTTTCAGCTTCATCAAAGGCGAAGTAGGTGTTTTTCTTATCGGTGATTTCATAAAGGGGGGATTCCACAATGTATACATGCCCCTTATCAATCAACGTGGGCGTCAGGACATACAACATCGTCAGAATCAAGGTTCTAATCTGAAATCCGTCCACATCCGCATCGGTACAAATGATAATTTTATTCCAATTCAGTCGATCTATATCAAAGGTGTTTAAATCCTTCTGTTTCGCGTTTAGTTCCACACCGCACTCTAAAACCTTTAACAGATCCACAATAATATCGTTTTTGAAAATCTTATCGTAATCGGATTTTAAGCAATTAAGAATTTTACCCCGTACAGGCATAATTCCCTGGAAGTCCGAGTTTCGACCCATCTTGGTACTTCCCAAAGCCGAATCTCCCTCCACAATAAAGAGTTCCCGGAGATTTTTATCCTTAGTTCTGCAGTCCACAAACTTTTTCGGCTTGTTGGTAATATTATCAATTCGCTTATTCAATTTCTTTTTAATATCGATTCGGGTTTTTTCTGCTTTTTCCCGACTTCTTTTGTTGATCAGTACCTGTTCTAAAATGATTTTTGTATCCTTGGCATTTTCGATAAAATAAATTTCCAGTTTTTCCTTTAAAAATGCGGTCATGGTCTGCTGAATAAAACTGTTGGTAATGGCTTTTTTTGTCTGATTTTCGTAACTGGTTTCCGTAGAGAACGTGTTGCTTACCAAAATCAAACTATCCTCTATATCCGTAAAGGTAATCTTTTTTTCTCCCTTTTTATATAGATTCCGATCTTTCAAACTTTGGTCCACAGAGGCAATAAAGGCATTTTTTACGGCTTTATCCGGAGATCCTCCGTGATCTAAAAAACTGGAGTTATGAAAATACTGCAGGGTGGGTTCTTCATTATTAAATACGAAAGCCACTTCCATTTTTACATGGTATTCCGGTTTATCCTGGCGATCCCGACCTTTGGTCTCGGCTTCATAATACTTCAGTTCCGTTAAGGCCGTCTCTTGGCTGTGTTCCTTTACATAGTCCACAATTCCCTTGGGATACAGATAGGAAAAGGTTTCTCCGGAGAATTCGTCGTAAAGTTCAAAGGTAATCCCTTTGTTGACAATGGCCTGCCGTTTTAACACTTTTTGAAAATATTCCAGGGGAATTTTAATCTCATTAAAAACCTGATAATCCGGTTTCCATCGAATTCTTGTCCCGGTGGGATCCGTAGGATTTTTCGCTTTGAAATAGCCCTCCGGGGTTCCGGTGATGTTATCCCCCTGTTTAAAGTGAAGGGTGTATTGATATCCGTCCCGAATAACTTCCACATCCATAAATTCAGAAGCAAATTGAGTTGCCGCAGTTCCAAGACCGTTTAGTCCCACGCTGAATTTATAACTGCTTCCCGCTTGATTGTTATGGTACTTGCCTCCGCCGTATAAAATGGTGAAAACAATTTCCCAGTTGTATTTTTCTTCTTTTTCATTATATTCTATGGGGATTCCCCGTCCAAAGTCGATTACCTCGATGGAATGGTCCTTATAACGATTGATCATGATTTTATCCCCAAAGCCTGCATTGGCTTCATCTCTGGAATTACCCACAATTTCACTTAAGGTGTGCTGACAGCCTTCCAAACCGTCGGATCCAAAGATCACTCCCGGACGTAGACGAACCTTGTTTTTTTCCGATAATGTAGATAAACTATGATTTCCATAGGTATTTTGTTTTACTAACATCCTATTTCCTCCTAAACTGCCTTTTCAAATTAATGATTACCATCACCATTCTATATATTTCTTCCCCTTTTGTCCACAGGAATTACGCTAAAAACAAATTTCCCGCCCAAATTCCGATGATTTTAATCCACCTTCTATCTGTGAATTGCAATGTTTTCATTGTACCATAATTATATATTTTCATTATGGATCGACTTCGAGTTCTTAATACTATTCTGGATATGTCCCCAAATTTCCTGCATTTTCACCAAATTATTTTTCAAAGAAAAGAAAAAAAGAAAAAGCTTTGGAATATTTTTCATTCCAAAGCTTTTAAAAATTCAAGGATAATTTTTATTGTTCATTATTTACTCTTAGATCATTATGAAGAAAAACCGGGCAGGACTTCTGAAAAATTCACCATTTCACAAATTATTGATTTATTAAAAA
>SLKF01000003.1 GCA_007134725.1 Clostridiales bacterium
ACTTTTTAAAGAAGCGGAAAAATTTAAAGATACCGGTGCAACACTGGAAGTGAAATTGGTCCAGGGACATCCGGCCAGTGTTATCACCGAAGTCGCTGATGAAGGAGATTATGACTTAATTATAATGGGAAGTCGTGGCCTTGGAGGGCTTCGTAGAGTGGTTCTGGGTAGCATTAGTAATTCTGTTATTCAAGGAACAGATACTAGTGTAATGATCGTTAAGTAAAAAAAATGAGATGTAAAACAAAAAATAAAAACAACCCTTTTTAAAGATGAAGCTTTTAAAAAGGGTTGTTTTGTCGTGAAAGAAACATACTTAGGTTTTTAGTTATAAAAGATTTTCAGTCAACTGTTAGTTACTTCCGTTCAATACAGAAACCTTTTGCACTTGGGTGTCGAAGCTGAATTCCCGTTCGTTAATTAAAGCAACAAAGATCGGGACCAGTTCAGGATCGAATTGTCTTCCGGCTTCCTGTTCTATAATAAGTAAGGCTTTCTTAATGGACAAAGGAACTTTGTAACAACGTTCAGAGATCATTGCATCGAAGGCATCGGAAATACAAAGAATTCGAGCTGTTAAAGGGATATCTTCCTTTGCGATTCTTCTTGGATAACCATTACCATCGTAATGCTCATGATGACCCAGTACTGCAGGGATTACGTAATCCAGTGAAGGTAAATGGCGAATAATATTAATCGATGCTTCCACATGGCCCTTCATGATTTCAAATTCCTCTTCAGTTAACCGTGTAGGTTTGTTAAGAATATGCTCAGGAATCCCTATTTTACCAATGTCATGAAGAAGTGCGGCTTGTCGAAGGTTTTCAATGATATCCTTATTCAAGTTGAGACGTTTGCCGAGGGCGACGGCATATTTGGCAACATTTTCCGAGTGGTTAAAAGTATAGTGGTCTTTGGCATCAATTGTTGCCGTGAGTGCATATATGGTAGACTTATACTCGTCGTAGATGTTATGCAAATCCACTTTTTTTGATCGGTTTTCTTCATTAGTCACGAAGGTATCAAAAATTTTGATGGCATTTTTTCCTTTTCTTTTCACATGATAAATTGCATGTTCAGCATTTTCTAAAAGTTCTTTAACCGATTTTGCACCATAAGGTGAAATGCAAATACCAACGCTGATGGTGAGGGTTTTCTGTCTGAAACTCTTATCGGAATTTCCAATTTTTCCTATTTGATCCCGAAGAGAAATCGCGAGGTTTTTTGCTTTCATGCCATCATATTGAGGCAATAACAGTGCAAATTCCTTTCCACCGTATCTTGCCACAAAGCATTGATCAGAAATACTCCCTTTTAGAATCGCGGCGATTTTTTTTAGGGCTTGGTCTCCTTGGGCAACTCCATATAACTGGTTATAAAGTTTGAAATCATCTAAATTTATAAGAATTAAGGCGAGAGAACCTTCTTCATTTTCTTGGAATACCTTATCCAGAACTTCAAAAAAGTACCTTCGATTAAGAACTCCTGTCAGTTCATCTGTTCGAGCTTCAAAGTAAGCTTTTTCATATCGAAGAGCATTTTTTATAGCAATAGAGGCGATGATATTAACAGAGGAGAGTAGGTTTATGTCTTGCGTCCTTATAGAGGGACTAGCGCCCTCTTTGGCGAATAAAATTATTCCTATAAGTTCATTTGACTCCTTGAGGCCGATACAATGACTGATATTTAACTTATCCAGCTGTTTTTTTTCACTTTCCCAAATTGATTTATAGCCTGTGGTATGAGTAAACTCCTCCATGCATAAAGGTTCAGAGCGATGTTTTAAGAACTGGATAATGGGATGGTCCATTGTAAAAGTTAAGGATAAATCTGATAAAGATTGGCTGCTGTGATGTATTACATAATTCTTGTTTGTTTCATCAAGAACACTGATGAAAACATGCTTTACATCGGTATTTCCCACAATAGTTGTGGCGGTATGCTCAAAGATGGTTTTTAAATTCAAGCTACTGGAAACTTTTGCACTGTAATCTTTTAAAATTTCATCATGAAGTTCATCATTTTTAATAAAAATTTTCAACAGCGCCAGTTTCCATAAAAGGAAGAAGAAAGAAACGATTGATGTGAAGATGACTAAATAGAGTCCCACTAAAAATCCCTCTGAAAAACCGGTAGTTTGATTGCTAAAGTTTTCGATATAAGGGAAAATTCCATAAAAGACCATAAAACCCATCACAATACAGAATAAATAACCAACGTTGGAAGAAGCTATCATTTTCGGACGAAAGAGTTTTCTTTTCACTAAAACATAAACAAGTAAAAACACATTAACCAGGCCTGCTAGAATATCAATAGGGAAGCCTTTGAAAACCGGTAGAGTAAAGGCTAAATGTCCAACAAATAATAGGATGATTCCAAGAATTACCGGTGAAATCTGTTTTCGTAGTTTTATATTATGACGGACGTTACGATAAAGCAATCGAACCATATGTACTACTATAATCCCGGTGAGTATAAAGAATACAGCGACAAAAACCGTAATTTGGTCATACACCATAACAGTTATTTCGTTTTCTGTTTGAAGGCTTGGCCAATGAAGAAAAATTCCTGATGGAATATTGGCTAAAAAAACTACAGCCAGTAACAAAGTATACAGAATAACGAATTTACGTTTGTTTACTCCCACAAAGGCGGTACTGAATTTAAAGTAACTTAGAACCATTACAAACAAACCGCTAAGAGATATATGATACCAGAAAATGTAAGAAGGCCAAAATTGTTGTCTCATAAGCAAGGATCCGCCGGTCCAAAGAATCATAGAAAGTAAAAGGGTCAAAAAACTGTTGATCAGATTATTTTTTTTCGCATTTAAGAAAATCATAAACAAAAACAAGTAGCCGACTACAGCGATACCTGAAATACTTCCATAAAGACCATTAAACATATTATTTCACCTTCCTTTCCCTTCGATAATCTTTTTCGATATCTAATAAAGCTTGAATTTCGTAATGATTCGGATTCAATTTTGGAATGTCTTTATCAAACTGTAGGTGGTAAGAATCAAAAGTACCGCTTTTAATTATGGTAACTTTTAAGGGATCCATTCCAAGAATTTTCTTCAAGTCCCGATAATCATGATCACTATATTTAAAGTAAGTACTTAAGATTTCTTTTATAATCTCTTTATTATATGGAGCCATAGCTAAGGAAGATTTATCGATTTCTACATACAAATGCATAAAGGGCCGGTCTTTTTCCGTATATTCCTTGCGAGCCGTCCAATTTTCCACTTTCAATCCCGAAAGCTCGATTGCACTTTGGATTCCCGATTTTGCAATCCTTGTAAATCCGGCAATATCGATGATCTGTGGAATGCGATCTACATACTCAAATCGGGGGATTCGTGTTTCATCTTCCAGATTGTTTAGGCCAACACAACGATAGACATCGCCTACGCGATAACGGGCAAAAGCCCCACCTTTTAGTACGGAAATGACAATTTCATATTTTTCACCGGGGATTACTTCATCCATTAAGTAGGTGTTCGGTTTGAAGTCGGGTTCCTCAAAGGTCCGTAGCATATCCTGTTCCGGAATAAACTCATAAAAACAAGTGTCCGGAAAGAAATACATGCCTTTTCTTGTCCAGGTTTCAGTTCCGATAATGGAGGGTTCCGTGCCGGCAAAGAGTTCCATTGGACGAATTCCCCAAAGGTCTTCTAAATCATCTTTATAGTATTTGTTATCCGTACCAGCGATCATAAATCCCTTTAGCTGGAACAAATCCTTCGGTTTTATAGTTCGATTTTCTTTCTTGCAACGGTAATTGGCTTTGAGTATACGCATAGCCATTTTGGGGCTGCATTTAAGTAATGAAGATAGTCCACCGGAAGAACTATTACTCGATGCGGAAGAAAGACTAATGCTTATGGCGTAAGCAACACTGCCGAGCCCGAAGAAATACTGCACATCATCCTTCATGGCCATTTTGAATCCTTCTTTATTCCGCTCTGAAAAGGTCATATTCTCCGCTTCTTTTACCGGAGGAAGAAATTGAATGTCGATCTCTTCTCCAAGAGCAAGAGGGAATAGTCCTGTTGCATAGGGCAAGGGAGCAAGACCGTATAAAAACTTATCGGTACTTTCCACATCAAATTTTCCTTTTTCATCGCTTGTAGATAAAATCAAGCAGGCGGTAACATTATTACGATACACATCCAACATGCTTCGAGTATAGGGAGCAACTTTGACTGGATGCTTGCCGCCTTCCCACGTGGTTTCAATCCAAATGATCGGAGAATCCGGGAGGGAGGAAGATCGTTTTTGTAGTAAAATATCCGCGTAATCATCATACGTCGTTAAAGGAACCATTTGGCGAAACTCCTCAATGGTTTTAGGCATCTTTCCCTTAAGAATGGATTTGCCTAAATCACAGGAAGACCAGAGATTCATCTGTTCTTTCATAAGACGGTTTTGAATGTTCATGTATTCTTCTATGCTTAAATCCAAGAAACCACAATAGGAGTTCCAAATTTTATCATAATCCTGTTGACGCAGTTTATCTTGAAGGTTCATAGGCCGCTCCTTTCTTAGGTTTTATCTTTTAAACGTCGAAGGTTTGATGGGCTAGGTATTAAAAATGGAGTATTCCCTCGATAATTATGATAATCCACAAAGGTTCTTGGGAAAACCCATAGATCTTGAAAAACAACATAAAGAATATTCCAAAAGCTCCAGATTAAAGAGATTTTTAAAATCAAAGGCTCTTTGGTTAAAAAGTAAAAAGAGAAGTACATTCCTATAAACCACAAAACCCCTGGATGCCGGCATATAGCATAAACCCCTTTTGTATAAGTTTTACGATTGTCGGGTTGGCGACCATAAGTATCATCAAAAGGCAGTGCAAAAAATAATGTGTAAATTAAAAGTGTAAAAAATCCAACAGAAAAAACAAGCCAAAGAGGATTAATAGCAATACCTCTCCACATACTCTCTCTAAATTGGAACAACATGCTTATTGTCGATATTAGCAATATAACAGAACCCATAAGAAAAAAGCGATGGATAACCGGATTTTTCCAAGTGACGCTGTTATAATCGTAAAGAAAAAAAAGAATAAAACTAAAACTTCCGAAAATTATGTATATCAACGAGTATCCCCCTTTATTTACCCATTATTATAACATTTTAACCATAATAGTGCTACTAATTTCCTATTTATTGAGATGGAATATTCATTTTTAGTGATAAATCAGCTTATATTGATTTGATTTTCACAACTCAGCATTGCAGAAGTAGCGTTTGCATATTTTTGAAGGGCTATTGGACCACTATTATTATTATATTTATCAAAAAGAATTGTATCTGAGGTGAAAAACTGTTAAAATATTTTTATATGAAAAATTACAATATTCTGATAGTTATCATTGAATTACAATAAATCAAAGAATGATCAAATTCAGAGGAGGATTATAATGTCAAAATTTCATCAACCACCAAATATTTATGTAGAACAGGTTCAGATAAAAGTAAGCAACCTGGAGCTTTCATTGGAGTTTTATGAAGAGGTATTGGGATTCCGAGTGTTGGAAAGAAAAGATAATCTGGTCAGTTTAACGGCGGATGGGAAAAAAGTGTTAATAGTCCTAGAAGAGATTAAAGGCGCCCGACGAAAAAAGAAAAAAACCATGGGACTTTATCACTTTGCAATCTTAGTACCGGGACGAAAAGCTTTAGGTTCTTTGTTGGAGCATATTCACAGATTTGATTCTCCCATTATTATAGGAGCCTCAGATCATGGGATCAGTAAGGCCATCTACGTAGAGGATCCAGATGAAAATGGTATCGAAATTTATAAAGACACCCCACCAGAGACCTGGAAATGGGAATTCGGAAAAATTATGGAGAAAACTGAACGCCTGAATATGAAACAACTAATTAAAGAAGCTAAAAATGATGAATGGCGGAAAATGCCGGATGAAACCGTAATTGGACATATTCATTTATCGGTAAGAGATTTACAAGAATCCAAGGAATTTTACTGTGATTTATTAGGGTTGAATCTTGTAATGGAATATCCTAATCAGGCCTTGTTTTTTTCCAGTGGAGGCTATCATCATCATGTAGCCATCAATACCTGGGGTAAAAAAGATGCCAAGGAACCGGAAGAAAAAGAAGTAGGGTTAAGATATTTTACGATGAATTTCCCCAATGAATGGAAAAGACAGGCGGCGGTGGAGCGCTTGGAAAAAAAAGGTTATACCATTGAAAAGTTCGGAGAGGGTTCCGATCTATTAACAGTGGACCCTTCAGGAAATTCTTTGCGTTTAAAGCTTTATAGTAGCTAAGATCCCAAAGCTTTGTGAATATATTTAATAGTAATAAGCCCTGAGAGGCTATCCCTGCAAGTTGTAAAACCTGCTAGCGGGAATAGTCTTCCAGGGCCTTTCTATTTTTGATGAGAATTTGGCGATTGCCTTTCATATCAATAATGTCATCCGCTTGGAATAGAGATAACTGACGGCTGACAGTTTCTCGGGTAAGGCCGAGATAATTGGCCATATCTTCCCGACTTACGGGGAATGTAATTTCAAGCATACCGTTCCGCTCTATACCGAAGTGTTCTAAAAAATGAATGAGTAACTTCGCGATCCGTTGTCCTACGTTTTTGGCAGTAACGGTTTGTACCAGTTCCTCCAAATTGGTAATCCGTTCATAAGCATAGGCTAGGACCTTTTCATTGATCTCAGGAACTTCTTTTAAGATAGCCTGAAAATTATTACGACTTAAGGTACACAGCCGGGTAGGTTCCAAGGCCGCAGCATAATAGGGATAGGCATTCTCCTTAAAAAGATTCAAATCTCCGAGAAAATCTCCGGAACTGAGAAGATAAAGAATCTGTTCCTTGCCCTCTGGAGTATAATTAAATACTTTAATACTGCCTTCGTTGACAATCCAAAGGCGCTCTGCCACATCCCCTGATTGAAACAAAAAATCTCCTTTTTGGTACTCCTGCCGATCAATTTTATTTATTACAGTTTTCATGTCTTCCTGATTCAGATGGGAAAAAAGAGAAATCTTACTGACACAATAAGTCTCGTTACAGGTTTTGCAACGGATAGGAATTGTTGTCGAATTTTTGCTCATAGCCATCTTCCTTTCTAATAGTTCGAAACTATTAATCTATGAATATATCATATCATAAATTCTTAGATATTTTTAATATGAAAAAGTTAGAAATATAGTAATATTATATAAAAGGGGATATATTTCTTAATTGAGAAGGGCCTTGTTAATAAGTGTTAACGGGGTCTTTTTTTATTCGATTAATTTAGTTACCAAGCTGATTTATTTCCAATGATTAGGGTATAAAAATAAAAATCGTAGTAAAATAATCGCTAAGGGGGAAAGAAAATGAGTATGTTTTGTCATCAATGTCAGGAAGCCGCCAGAAATGTAGGATGTAGCGGAAAAGCCGGGGTCTGTGGTAAAACCGAACCGGTAGCAAACCTACAGGATTTATTGGTTTACGCATTAAAAGGGGTGGCGGAATTCAACATGCAGGCAAGAAAGCATGGTTTGAATAAACCCGAGACCGATGAGCAGATGCTGGATGGGCTGTTTTCCACCATAACCAATGCAAACTTTGATGGAGAGGCCATTAAGGAACGGATTGAACGAGCTTTATTTACCAGGGATGAAATCAAAAAGACTTTAAAGAAAGAAGGAAAGCTTGAAGAAAAAAAATATAAAGATTTTGCTACCTGGGAAGTTAGTCGGGATGGATATGAAGAAAAGTCCAATGAGAAAAAAGTAGGTATTCTTCGGGATGAGAACGAGGATGTCCGAAGTCTTCGTTCACTAGTGCTGTTTGGTCTTAAAGGCATGTCCGCTTACGGTGAGCACGCCTATAATCTCGGAAAACATGATCCTAAAATTAGTGAGTTTATTGAAGAAACATTGCTCGCCACGGAAGATGATACTTTAAGTGCCGATGATTTGACTGCATTGGTACTGGACACCGGAGCAAAAGGTGTAGAGGTCATGGCCCTTCTAGATGAAGCCAATACCTCCGCTTATGGTAATCCGGAAATTACGGAAGTAGAACTTGGTGTTCGTAATAACCCGGCAATCCTGGTCAGTGGTCATGATTTAAAAGATTTTGAAGAGTTATTAAACCAAACAAAGGACCAAGGCGTGGATATTTACACTCATTCGGAGATGCTACCGGCAAACTACTACCCTGCATTTAAGAAGTATGATCACTTCGTAGGGAACTATGGAAGCTCTTGGTGGAATCAAAAGGTAGAATTTGAGTCCTTTAACGGACCGGTTCTCTTTACCACGAACTGTATTGTGCCTCCAAAGGAAAGTTACATCGATCGAATTTATACTACAGGAGCCGCAGGATACCCAGGATTTAAGCATATCCCCAACCGGAAAAATGGAGGAGTTAAGAATTTTTCTGAAGTCATCGACCATGCGAAAAAACTCCCTGCCCCCACAGGAATTGAAGAAGGAAAACTTGTCGGTGGATTTGCTCATAACCAGGTAATGGAACTTGCGGATAAAGTAGTGGACGCAGTGAAATCCGGAGCCATAAAGCAATTCTTTGTCATGGCAGGCTGTGATGGAAGAATGAAAGATCGACAGTACTATACGGATTTTGCAAAAGCATTACCAGATGATACCGTTATATTAACTGCTGGATGTGCTAAGTATCGATACAATAAATTAGGCCTCGGAGATATTGGGGGAATTCCCAGAGTATTAGATGCAGGACAATGCAATGACTCCTATTCCCTTGCGGTAATCGCCTTAAAACTTAAAGAGGTATTTGAACTGGAAGATATTAATGATCTTCCGATTTCCTATAATATTGCTTGGTACGAACAAAAAGCGGTGATTGTACTTCTTGCGTTGTTATCCTTAGGCATTAAGAATATCAAACTTGGACCGACCCTACCGGCATTCCTGTCACCGAATGTTGCAAATGTTTTAGTGGAGAAATTTGGAATCAACGGAATTCAGACCGTTGAAGAAGACATGGAGCAATTTCTCGGATAAAAGATAAGTAATCAATAATAAACGGAGCTTATGGGTTTATTCCACTCATAGGCTCTGTTTTAGGTAAAGGGCAATTGAAAAAACTGTGAAAATTTCTGAATATAGGGTATTAGTTAAAGATTAACAGCGTAAAAGGGGGTAAGCATATGAATATTATTGAGGCTAATAACCTTACTAAGTATTACGGAAAATCCAAAGGGATTGAAAATGTCAATTTTACCGTAAAAGAAGGAGAGATTTTCGGCTTTATCGGACCAAATGGTGCGGGAAAGTCTACCACCATTCGAACCCTCCTGGGATTGATTTTTCCCACAAGTGGGTCCGCAACAATTTTTGGTAAGGATTGTATTGAAAAAGGCCATGAAGTCCGTAGAGATATTGGTTACCTTCCCTCTGAAATGTTTTTTTATTATAAAATGAAAGTTTGGGATTTGTTAAAGTATTCTGCAAGCTTCTTTGAGGGGGATTACTCCCATCGAATTGAGATGCTGGCGGAAACCATGGAACTGGATTTAACCAGGAAAATTGAAGATTTATCCTACGGGAATAAGAAAAAAGTGGGAATTGTCCAGGGTCTGCTTCATAGTCCAAAACTGATTATGCTCGATGAGCCCACAGGAGGTCTGGATCCCTTGATGCAAAAAAAGTTTTTTCAATTGATCCGGGAAGAAAATCAAAAAGGAGCCACCATCTTTTTTTCTTCCCACATCTTATCGGAAGTCCAGCACCTGTGTCACCGGGTGGCGATTATTAAAGAAGGGTCTATTATACAAGTGGAAGATATTAGTACTTTGCAGAAGAATAATTATAAAAAAATTATGCTCAAAGGTGAAAATCTCTCAAAAAAATCCTTCAACTTTGAGGGGATAACAAATTTAACGATGGAAGATCATACCCTAAGGTTTTTCTTCAAAGGGGATATCAATCAAGTAAAAGAAAAAATACAACCGTATAAAGTAGAGGACTTATTAATAGAGGATCCTACATTAGAAGAGATCTTTATGCATTATTATGAGTAGGAGGGATGGTTGTGAATATATTCAAGTTTGAACTTAAAACCTACTGGAAATCCTTCTTCCTTTGGTCCTTGGGAATTGTTGCGCTTCAAATTATTATGATGGTTTTTTATCCATCAATGGCTCAAGACGCTCAAATCATGGACTTGATTTTGGAAAACTATCCGGTGGAGCTTTTACAGGCTATAGGTCTTGGAGAACAGGTATCTTTGGCTTCGGTGCTGGGGTACTATACTTTTGTTTTTGTGTTTGTTCAGCTTGTGATAGGAGTACAAAGCGGTTACTATGGTTTTCAGTTCCTGTCTGTGGAGGAACGTGAACACACCGCAGATTTTTTGTTTGCCAAACCGGTTACCCGAAGACGAATTTTAGTCGGGAAATACTTTGCTGCGCTTAGTATATTATTGTTAACAAGCTTGGTTGTCGCAGGCAGCACGTTTATTTCCATAGAATTATTTCGCGATGGTAGAGGGTATGAAACCGGACCATTATTAATGCTGCTTTTTTCGGTTCCGCTTTTTCAGTTGTTTTTCTTTAGCATAGGAATGCTTGTCACCGTGATGACAAAGAGAATTCGCAGTGTAATTAGTTATGCCCTAGGTTTTGGTTTTGGTCTCTATGTACTAAATGCTTTTCGAAGTATCGTAGGGGGTGAAATGCTAGGGATTTTCACACCTTATTATCATTTCGAACCCTCATACATTTTAATGGAAGGTTCGATCCCTTTGGAAAGGGCGCTTATCAGTATTGGTATAATAATTTCAGCCCATCTTATAACCTATGTTGCCTACTTAAAGAGAAATATTCGCGCTTAGGAAGGAGCAAAGCATATGAACGTATTTATTAGAGAAATGAGAGACCATTTGAAAGGGTTGATTATCTGGTCTGTGGTCATTCTGGTGTTTATGTTGATGGTATTTGTAGAGTTTGAAGCCTATTACGAAAATCCGGAAATGGCAGAAATACTGGATGTCGTGCCTAGGGGTATGTTGGAAGCTTTTGGCATGTACGGAGCAAACCTCACTACCATCAACGGATATATGTCTATTGTGGCCTTGTATTTATATATCATGCTGGGGATTTTCGCTGTACTTCTGGGGAATAGTATTATCGGTAAAGAGGAGAGGGATAAGACCGGAGAATTTTTAATGAGTATGCCGATTAAACGGTATCAAGTGTTAAGAAGCAAAGTAGGGGCAGCGGTGTTAAACTGTTTGTTACTGACCTTAATAGCGGGAATTGGAATTGCTATTGCAGTTTATCAATATAGTCCTGATCGGGAAAATTTCGAGTATATTTCACGGATTCTTGTGGCCGCGTTTATAATCCAGATGATTTTTTTAAGTTTGGGGCTGTTTATTGCTGCTTCCTCTAAAGCTTTTAAAAAATCCAGTGCTTTATCGGTAGCACTGGTTATTATAACTTATATTATATCCGTAATCCAAACTTTGAGTGATTCCGTTGATTTTTTAAAATATTTTACACCTTTTAAATATTACCAAGCTTCGGAGATTCTTCAGAATAATGGATTTCAAGGGATATACATAGGTCTATCGGTGATTATCGTACTCGTAGCGAACTTTGGTGTTTTTTATGTGTATCCCCGTCGAGATCTGAAATTGTAATTGTTAATCTTTTTTCTTTTGGTACTTTTTATAAAGATATACTCCAATTTGAATAAGCACACCGAGGATAATTCCGATGGTAGGCCAAATTAACAGCGCTAATATGCCGATAATTTCTCCCCAACCCTCAAGCCCTTGCCAAAAAGCCCGATACATTTCGATAAATCCTACTAATAAGCCGGTCATATATAAAAATAAAACAATGGTCAATTGATATCCACTAAGCAAAAGATAAATAAAGCCTGCTAAGATAGAAAAAACAAAATATACAGCCAGGTTTTGCAGTTGTAGAGAAGCTCCCAATAGAAGGCCAACCCCTATTATTAAAAGAAAAAAAGAAAGTATAAACAATCCCAGGCCTCGAAGCAGTTGGTTTTTTTTAAGATGAAAAGTCATAATACACCCCCTTGATCATTACAGAATAGAATTATGTATAAATTAGTAAATAAACTTAACAATATCAGTATAGTCAAGAATCTTTTATTGTGCAAGCAAGGATTTGATAAAAAAAACTCCATTCAAAAACTTGACGAATTCTTTTTATGAATATTATGATTTAGCTATCCAGGCTTAATAAAAATTTTCTATAAGTTGAAAAATTTTCTGTAACTTAGTCTTAATACACAAAAAAAGCTGTAGATCGGGTATAATATTAGTATATTCACATAAGGAGGTGCAACAAAAATGCTCCAGAAAGAATCAGAGCTGTTAGAAGGAATTATTGACGTCATTCCGGATCCTATTATCGTTAAGAATCGAGAATTGAAAATTCTTAGATGCAATCCGGCGGGATATAATCTTCTTGGAGAAATACAAAAAATGCAGAGAATATCCAGAGAAAAAATTTTCAACAATGAGGTCTCGGAAAAAGTGATCAAAACCAGAAAAATACAAAAATCTCTAAGACCTATTAAAAATCATGGATCCTACTATCAAATGGTGGCAACACCGATACTAAACAGAGAGGGAGAAGTTACCCATATAGTGGAACAGTTTAAAGATATTACGGAAGTCATAGAAAAGCAAAAGGAATTGGATGTATATTTCTCTTCAAGTTTGGATCTTTTATGTATTGCCAGTTTAGAAGGACGATTTCTACGCCTTAATCCTCAGTGGGAAAAAGTTTTGGGATACACCACAGATGAGCTTAAAGATCAAGAAATACTGGATTATTTACATACCGAAGATATCCTATTGACTTATGAGGCAATCAAAGACTTAGGAAATAATCAGGAAGTTAAAGGATTTGTTAATCGATACCGTCGTAAGGATGGCACTTATCGCTGGCTAGAGTGGAGAGCGAAACCCGTTGACCGAAAAATTTATGCAGTAGCTCGGGACATTACGGAGCAGGAGGAAGGCAAACGCAAATTAGAAGTCAGTGAAGAAAAATACAAAACCCTAGTGGAGCAGTCGACAGAAATGCTTTATCTTCATGACTTAAAGGGAAATATTCTGGATGTGAATCAAACCACTTGTAACGAAATGGGATATAAAAGAGAAGAACTTTTGAATTTAAATATTTTGGATCTTCATCCCTACAAAGGGGATCCAGAAATTTTTGAACATATGTGGATAAAATGGTCTAAAAATCAAATCATTGAATTTACTACAGAACATAAAACTCAAAAGGGTAAATCACTGGATGTGGAAATCAGGGCAAGAAAAATAAGTTTTGGTGGGGAAGAATATATTATGGCCTTGGTTCGAGACGTAACGGAACGGAGAAAAATACAGGAGACCTTAATACAGGCTAAAAGAAAAGCAGAGTCGGCAAATATTGCAAAAACCAGATTTTTGGCCAATATGAGCCACGAGATCCGAACACCGATGAATGGAATTCGAGGTTTTTTACAGCTGCTGGAAGATACTTCTTTAGATGAAGAACAAAGAGATTATATAAAACATATAGAAAACTCCAGTGCAAATTTACTAAGTATCATAAATGATATATTAGACTTGGCAAAAATTGAAGCGGGGGAAGTCCTTTTCGATCTGCAACCAATTAACTTAAAAGAAACCATGGACAATCTTGTAATCCCCTTCGAATATCGAGCTAGAAGTAAAGGGTTGGGATACGAAGTGAATATAACAAATAATCTTTCGCAAGAGGTTTATGGAGATACCGCAAAGTTAATGCAAATTGTAACGAATTTGATTACGAATGCTATTAAGTTTACTCCTAAAGGAAATATTTTTGTAAAAGCTGAAATTGAGAAAGAGGATGAAAGACGGTTGGTGTTATATTTTTCCGTAACAGACTCCGGGATTGGGCTGAAAAAAACAGAAATGAAAAAGGTTCTTTTGCCTTTTAATCAAGTAGATGATACCTACACCCGTAAATATGGAGGTACCGGATTAGGTCTGGCCATAGTAAAAGAACTGCTTGATATTATGGGAGGAGAAATATCTATAAAAAGTACTTATGGCATAGGAAGTACTTTTAGCCTACGAATTCCTTTGGAAAAAGTTCCTGTAAAAGAGTTAAAGAAGAGGATAGATGAAACAGATGATAATATATTAAAATAAATAGGAGGGGTGATCTAATGAATTTTTTAGAATTAGAAAAAAAAGCCAGAGAAAACTTGAAAGGGTATTGTCGTGTTTGCCCGGAATGTGATGGGTATGCCTGTGCCGGAGAAGTTCCGGGGATGGGAGGAACGGGAACCGCATCGGCTTTTAAAAATAACATTAAAGAATTAAAGACCGTTCGACTGAAACTAAAAACCATTCATGATAGAAAAGATCCTAAAATGAATTTTGAATTTTTTGGAAATAAGTTGGATTTTCCTATATTGGTAGCTCCGGTAACCGGAAGTGTGTTTAATATGGGTGGAGCCTTAAGTGAAGAAGAATACATTCAAAGTGCAGTTGCCGGCAGTGAAAATGCGGGAACAGTAGCCATGATTGGAGACTCTGCAGACCTGACCATGTATGAAGAGGGGCTAAGAGCTCTCCATAAAATGAATGGTAAAGGGGCTGCGATCATCAAGCCGAGAGACAATAAGGACATCATTCAAAATATTAAAGCTGCTGAAAAAATTGGGGTAAGTGCTGTTGGTGTAGATATTGACGGAGCGGGGCTCATTACCATGGCCTTAAAAGGACAGCCCGTAGGCCCAAAAACCGTAGAAGAATTAAAAGAAATCGTAGAGTCTACGAAACTACCGGTCATACTCAAAGGAATCATGACTCCGGAAGAAGCTGAAATTGCTGTTGAGATTGGAGCGAAGGCCATTGTGGTGTCCAATCATGGGGGGCGGGTGTTGGATCATGCGGAATCAACCATTCGGGTACTGCCTCAAATTGCTGAAAGAGTCGGCGGAAAAATCATGATTCTCGCCGATGGGGGCATTCGTTCGGGGGTAGATGCTTTTAAAATGATTGCCCTCGGAGCCGATGGAGTTTTGGTTGGCAGACCTGTAGTTATAGGTGCATTTGGAGGATTTGACGAAGGTGTTACCATGGTATTGGATAAAATGAAACAAGAGCTGTACCAAGCCATGATTTTAACCGGGTCAGAAGATCTAAAAAGTGTAAACAAGGGAAAAGTGATTGTCGGTTAGGGTTTGAATTGGAGGTGTAAGGATGGGTTTTAACAAAGACAAAACGAGAAAACTACTGGAAGACATTGATGATTTATTTGATCAGCTTCCGATTAAAATGTCTGGCAAACATAAAACGTACATCAAAAATGCTGTGCTAGGTCCGGCTCTTAATGAAGTCAGAAATATGATTGAGGAGAGTCGTCCGCCGGTAATGATGATCGTCGGTCGATCTGGTCATGGGAAATCTTCCTTGATCAATGCATTAGTAGGAAGAGAAGTGGCTAAGGTAAATCCCGTGGTGCCGGAAACCCAAGGATCTACCTGTTATGAAGTCCCTTTTGAAGAATTCGGTGCAACCTGGAGAATGATTGATACCCGAGGTTTCTTCGATGTCATCAACCCTAAAGCCGCGAATAAGGAAGAGGCAGAAAAGCAACTTAAAAAAGAAATTCTGGAGTATCGCCCTGATATCTTTTTACATGTGATTAACATTAAAGAGATTCGAACCATGTCTAAAGATTTATTGGTAATGAAAGACATACGAGAAACCTTAAAAAAAGAAGATATCAAGATTCCCATTGTAACAATATTAAGCAATGTAGATATTCTTGGAAATCCAAGGGTTCCCATTGAAGACCCGGAAAAACAGGGGCAAATCATTCAGGGAATGAATTATTTGATTCGGGAAGTATTCCAAATTGAGGAACCGAAAGTGAAGTTTTTAGACCTGCATCATCCCTCTAAAGGGTATATTCTTCGGGAGGATCACTACTTAGCGATCATTCCCTTAAGTACCTATCCGGACAATCTCTGGAATGTTGAGACATTAGAAGAGTATATTGGTGAGGTGCTGCCGGAAAGAGCAAAACTTGACTACTTACAGGTCAAAAACCAAACCGCCCAGATGAAGAAATTCACAACATCGATTATTAAACGATTCTCAACAGTGGCAGGGGGGGTGGGATCTTCCCCAATCCCCATCGCGGATTTTTTTGTTCTGACTCCCTTGCAAATTCTTATGATTATCCTTATTGGTACCTTAGCAGGTAAGGAAATGAAAATAGAAACTGCCCATGAATATTTAGGGGCCATGGGACTTAATATCGGTGCAGCTTTGGGTTTTCGGTCTTTAGCCCATCAATTGACGAAAATGATTCCTATTGGAGGAATGTTTATCTCCGGTGGAATTGCCAGTTCGGCAACCTTCGCTCTTGGAAAATCAGCAGAGATGTACTTCTTCCATGGAAAAGTTGTAAACCCAAAAAACATTAAGGTGAAGTAGGAGTAATACTGTAAAATGCTTAGTTTATTAGAATGTGGTATAATTAGGAATATACAGTGTTATGAAGGAGGGATCGGTTTTGTCGAAGAAAATCTTAAAAGAACTGATTTGTAATAGTATCGATGATCATCGAAAGGAAATCCTGAGAATTGCACGGGAGGTACAAAACCACCCGGAGCTCGGTTATAAAGAAGAATATCTAAGTAAGAAGATCGCTAAAATTTTCGAAAAAATGAGTTTGGATGTGGAAGATCATATTGCCCTTACCGGTTGCAAAGCTACGATCAATGAGGATTTGCGAGGGCCCAACCTTGCAGTAGTTGCAGCATTAGATGCAGGTTTAAATCCATCTCATCCCGATGCTAATGAAGAAGGAGCAGTTCACGACAAGGGAAACAATCATCAAATTGCTATGATGATTGCAGTTGCCATTGGACTAATTAAATCCCATGCGGTACAAAACCTTGACGGAAAAGTCACATTCATCGCCGTCCCGGCTCAGGAAGCGGTAGATTTAGATTATAGAGATGACCTTATAGGTAAGGGGGAAATTCGATATCGTTACGGAATCAAAGAACTTCTGAGAAGAGAGTGTTTTGACGAAGTTGATATTGCTTTGTCGATTCAAAATATGGATTTGGAAGACGAAGATACCAAAATGATAATTGCACCAAAGTATTCATCTGTACCTGATTATGAGGGAATCGGTGTCATCTTTGAGGAAAATGCGAAACTTTTCTACCGGGAATCACAAATTAAATGGTCGGAAAATATCATCGGAGAAGATTTTTTTAATCTTCAAGAATTAGCACAGGTTATGCCCATACTTCAGCCATTGGCCGGAGGGGTTAAAGGCGCTCGAGGCAGTAAAGATTTCGAGTTGGTAGATAAAGACATTGCATACCTCATTCCTGCTAAAATTATGGCTTTGACCATTGTGGATCTACTGTATGATAATGCAAAGAAAACCAGAAAAATACTCAAGAATTATAATCCCCCAAAAACCATTGAAGAATATCTTTCGGAAGATGAGTATCAAAAGAGTTTTTCTGAAGAATAAATAACTGGCAGATATTTAAGAAAAGAGAGCTTTTTATTGAAAAAACTGTTGTGACAGGAGGCAAACCCTTGAAAAAAATACTCATGCTCCATGGAATCAACCATAATTTATTCGGGAAGAGGGATCCTAAACAATATGGAAAGTTTACCTTGGATGAAATCAATGCAAGGCTTCAAAGACTGGGAGAAGAATTGGGTGTTGAATTGGAGTTTTATCAAACAAATCATGAAGGGGAGATGTGTGAAAGAATTCATCAGGCCTTTTTTGAAAAAGTGGACGGGGTAATGATAAATGCCGGAGCATGGACTCACTATAGCTATGGGATTCATGATGCCCTGGAAATTTTAGAGGTACCCATCATTGAAATCCATATGTCCAACATCTATCAAAGGGAAGAATTTCGGCGAAAGTCCGTATTCGAAGATCTCGTTCAGGGTCAAATTATAGGATTTGGCATGAAGAGTTATTTGCTAGGCTTAAGAGCTATAGTATCGAATATAGAGCTGTAGGGATTTTTCTATGGAGTTTTACGTTTATTGTATATATATTCCAACGGCGTTCCTCCCTGAAAGAGGATGGGGCATGAGGTACCTATTCAGGCCAAAAAGCATATATTTTTTCAAAATGCTCCGTATAATTGTAAAATTTTGTATGAATAAACACTCCACAGTAAAAACTGTGGTTTTTCTTTTTTTGCGTAAAAAATCAATTGGTAGAGAATAATGAAGACTTTAAGGGTATATATGGAAACAGTAATCAAGTAATAAGCAAGAGGTTTTTTCTCGTTTTTAATAGGGGAGATCCTAATTAATCATATTTTGGAAAGGATGATTACAATGTCTGAAAAAAACGGAGTTATGTTACAGGCGTTTCATTGGTACACTCAAGAGGAGGGCTGGCTTTGGAATTGGGTTCGAATGGAAGCCTTAAATTTGGCTAATGCGGGATTTACTGCAATGTGGTTACCACCGGCTTATAAGGGTACCGGCGGAGGTTTTGATGTGGGGTACGGAGTATACGACCTATTTGACTTAGGAGAGTTTGACCAAAAAGGTACGGTAGCTACAAAATATGGAACAAAAGAAGATTATATTAAAGGAATTCAAGCGGCTCATAAGGCTGGGATGGAAGTTTATGGAGATATAGTTTTGAATCATCGACTTGGAGCAGATCATGAGGAAGAATTTTATGGAGTTCCCATAAATCCGGAAAATCGACGGGAAATCATCGGGGAAAAACACAAAATTAAGGCTTGGACCCACTTTTCTTTCCCTGGGAGAAAGGGCAAATACTCAGAACTGCAGTGGCATTGGTGGCATTTTAATGCGGTGGATTACAGTGCTTTGGATGAGGAACGGGACGCCATATATCTAATCGATGGAAAAGCTTTTGATGAGGATGTGGCGGAAGAAAAAGGGAATTATGACTATTTAATGGGCTGTAATTTGGATTTTAACAGTCCGGATGTACAAAAAGAATTGATCCATTGGGGGAAATGGTACTTGAATACAACGGGTATTGATGGCTTTCGATTTGATGCGGTTAAACATGTAAAATCAAAATTTTTCTTGGAATGGCTCCATTGTATGAGAAAATATAAAAACAAGGATTTATTTGCCGTAGGAGAGTATTGGTCAAAGGACTTACAAGCTTTGTGTGAATTTATTGATGATACTCGAGAAAATATTATGCTTTTTGATGTGAATCTGCATTTTAATTTTGTAAAGGCTAGCAAAGATCCTGATAATTATGATATTACTAAAATATTTGACCGAACATTAATGAAGAAAGCCCCTCATTTAGCAGCGACATTTGTTTCCAATCATGATTCTCAACCCCTGCAATCCCTAGAGTCTGTTGTAGAACCTTGGTTTGTTCCGTTGGCTTATGGAATTATTCTCCTTAGAAGAGAAGGGTACCCGACGGTTTTTATCGCAGACTATCATGGTGCTAAATACAAAGACCGGGGTCATGATGGAAAGGACTATGAAATTGAAATGGCCAGTCATCAATGGATGATTGATAAATTTTTATACGCACGAAAAAATCATGCTTATGGTGAGCAGATTAATTATTTCGATCACCAAAGGCTATTGGCATGGACCCGGGAAGGAAACGAGAAAGAATCCGGAGGGGTTGCGGTATTAATCAGCACCGGCGAAGAAAAGAAATTATCAATGAAAATGCCTCTAGGGAACAAGTTGTATAAAGATTTGACAGAGCATGTAGATAAAACTGTACAAACCGATGAAAATGGTTGGGGTGTATTTTCTGTAAAGAAAAATTCTATATCAGTCTGGATATTGGAATAAAGACCCTTGTAAGGTTCAAGGCACAATGAAATACTGTATAAATCAATCGTGATCAACCTTGGTATTTATTGAAATTTTTAGAGCTATTTTGTAAAATGACGCTACTTAGTTTATTTTATAGTTGCTACTAGCTCGACAGCAATCCTACCATACTTGTACTGTAACGATGATGAAAATATCTATAGTTTAAAGTATAAATACTGTTGAGGATTGTATTTATATTATGATTTGATCAGCTTTCCAAGGGGTAATAATGAACCATAAGATAGACTTTCCTGCAAAAGGGGATTTACCCCTTAGCGAAGGAGGCTTACCATGAAGAGGAGTTCCGATTACTTTAGAGGTTGTTTATTAGGGGGAGCGGTAGGGGACGCTTTGGGATGGCCTGTGGAATTTATGAGCTATAAAGAAATTCTCGAAAGATATGGAATCGGAGGTCTTCGTGAGTTGTCTCTTTCATCAAGAGGGGTGGCGGAAATCAGCGATGATACCCAAATGACTTTGTTCACAGCAGAGGGTATACTCCGGGCACAAAATCGATATCTATCAAAAGGGATTTGTCACATTCCCTCCGTAGTTTACTATGCCTATTTAAGATGGTTGTATACCCAGGGATATAGTGAAGGGATGGATCAGAGTATTTTGGAAAAAAGCTGGTTACTATTTGCCAATGAGCTTTTCAACCAAAGAGCTCCAGGAGGGGCTTGTATAGCTGCTCTGCTGAGTGGTAAACAGGGAACGATTCAAGAACCGATTAACAACAGTAAAGGCTGCGGGGCGGTTATGCGAGTGGCACCCATCGGACTCATGTTTCGAAAAAACGAAGCTTTTGAAGTAGCTATTCAGTGCGCTGCATTAACCCACGGGCATCCTTCGGGATATTTATCGGCTGGTTGTTTAGCCTACTTAATTGCTTCGATTATTGAAGGAGCAGAGATAGAAAGAGCGGTGAGGGGAACTCTTTTGAAATTAGAGGAATATGATAATCACCAGGAATGCACAGAAAAAATCATCATGGCCTTGGAATTATCAAAAATGGGCCTTACAAATTATCGATCAATCACAAAAATCGGAGAAGGTTGGGTTGGAGAAGAAGCCTTAGGTATTGGAATATACTGTGCACTGAAATATCAGAAAAGTTTTAAAAAAGCATTAGTAGCATCGGTGAACCATGATGGGGATAGTGACAGTACCGGCGCAATTACTGGCAATATTTTAGGGGCCTATAAGGGGGTCTCCGATATACCCGGTGCTTGGATTGGTAAAATTGAGTTAAGAGATGTATTAATCCTCATTGCTGATGATTTACTAAAAGAATATGACGAAGAAACCATGAATTGGGAACGATACCCCGGGTATTAATCCGGTTATTCATAGAAGGTTGGAAGTTATTTTAACGCTGCTTAATAAAAAAAGATGTCTTTACCTGTAATAGAGTTGAATCGGGAACGGTATCCAGGATAGTGGGAGGGAATAGGAATGAATGGTTATATTGAATGGTATTATTATCCGTTTTATGGGGCAGTGATCGCCAGTTTTTTAGTTTATGCTCAGTTTCGCGGGGGACAACGGGGATTTAAAAATCCATATTGTACAAAATGGTTTTTAAACATGAAAAATCGGATATTTCTCATTTATATTTTTGCTTTTCTTCTTTCAACCGTTTTTCATGTAGTCTTTCCGGTTGCAGCAATGGATGTTCCTAGCGGGTCTTATGAGGTTGGAACGCAGATCTATGACTGGACCGACGAAGATCGGTTGGAAACTTATGGTGATGAAGCCGGTAGGGAACTACGGAAAATAAAAATTCAAGTTTGGTATCCTGCAAGTACCGTAGAAGGTTTTACACGACTTCCCTGGATTCCTGAAGGAAGGGTGGTTTCCAGAAAATTGGCAAGAATCTTTTATTTTCCTCCGTTTATGTTGGATCAATCGGAAGAAGTGCTATCCAACAGTTACTTGGATGCACCGGTTTTACAGGAGAAACACTTATATCCTGTTGTGGTACTCTCTCATGGATGGAGTGGATTTCGAACCCTTCATACGGATTTGGGAGAATTGTTGGCCAGTCATGGATACATTGTTTTTGGCATCGATCATACCTATGGAGCTCCCGTGGTTATTTTTGAAGACGGAAAAGAAGTAAACTTTGACGGTGAAGCATTACCCCGACGGGATGATCCGGATTTTCTAAAATTTGCTGAAAAATTCGTAAGCACCTATGAAAAAGATATCTCTTTTGTATTAGATGTTATAAGCAAACCCGATGAAAACAATATGGACGAGGCTTTAAGGCAGGTTTTGGATAGGGACAGAATCGGATTATTAGGTCATTCCACCGGAGGGGGAGCCGGTATAAAAGTTGCATGTATGGATTCCCGTGTACAAGGAATTATTGGATTGGATCCGTGGGTAGAAGCTTTTCCAGAGAGTATTGTGGAAAGAGGTATAAAATCGCCTTACTTATTTTTACGAAGTGAAGAGTGGAAAGGACAAAAAAATGATGAAAATTTGATGAAAATTTTACAAAACAATGACCAAGGAGACTTGTATCAAATCATGGGTACTACCCATGTGGATTTTACTATGATTCACATGTATTCTTCCATCACAAGTGTGGTACGTCTTACGGGCTCTATAGAACGGGATCGATTTGAAGAGATTCAGGAAATGTTTGTCCTGCAATTTTTTAATGAACACCTTAAAGGAGAAGGAAAAGAGGGGATGGATTTTGTAGAGAAACAATATCAGGAAGTGTATCGGGTTCCTATTGATAAGAATGATCAGTAAATCATATTAAAATAGCCGTATAGGAGATGTGTGACAAAGTTTCCGGCGGTATTTATTTTTCATTGACATAATAAACATAAAGGATATAATTAAACTAATGTTTACTTTATGGATTTAGGTTGAGAAAGGAGGGAAATAATGACCGCAAGAGAAAAAGAAATTCTTAA
>SLKF01000292.1 GCA_007134725.1 Clostridiales bacterium
ACACAGTAAAGATGTATTCAAAAATACTAAACGAGGTGGAGCACTAAATAAATAGAAAGTATGTATTTATACATGGGTTATGCTGATTAATAGGAAGGGCTGAGGAGAATATCCTCAGCTTTTTTTTATGTTTCCGTAATCCGCTAAAAAGGCAAAATTATACAAAGGAAAAAATAGATTATTGTATTGCTGCTTTAGTGATTTAACCGTTGTTTATACAGTTATTGTCGGTCATCCTTCCATTTTTTGTGTGTATAGGAATGAAAATCGGGGTAATAATTATGTAAACATAAGATCGCAATTTTCTTCTTTAAAGTGTCTTCTCTGAGGATTGAAAGGAGGGTTCAGAAACATGGATATCCAAGAGGTAAAGCTTAAGTATGAAGAGGATTTAATGCTGCTCCCGAATGTGGTGGGTGTGGGTATTGGTGAAAAAGAAGGAAAAGCGGTCATAAAGGTCTTCGTCACCCGGAGAGTCCCGGAATCGTCTCTCAAAAACCACGAGGTGATTCCCGGGTCTTTGGAAGGCCATAAAGTGGTTGTGGAGGAAGTGGACACCCTTGAATCAGAAACCCTATAAGAGTGGGAAAGGAGGCGTTGTAAATGAAGTATGATGAGAAGAAAATGGTGTTGACCCAGACGGATCTCAAGAAAGCCCAAAAAGCCTACGCTGATGCAGTGGATAAGTATCTTGAACCGGAAAAGCAGCAAGCGAATGTCGTCGGGATGGGTGTCGGTGTCAAATGGAAAAAAGGAGTCCCCACCGGGGAACCGGCTTTGATCATTCTTGTTACTCAGAAACTGGAAAAAGACCAGATATCTCAGGAAGATATGATTCCCGGTAAGCTGGGAGAAATGCAGACCGATGTTTTGTCTATCGGTTTCCCCTATGCGGGAGGAAGCGAATTGCAGGAGACCGGTGCCCAAAGACTTGTTGAGCGGGTCCGTCCTGCACAGGGAGGTTACAGCGTAGGTCACGAGGAGATCACCGCGGGAACTCTTGGTACCTGTGTTTACGATATTTTACCGGAAGGCACTGTCAGTCCCCCGGAACATGGTATTGGAATACCCTCTAAATATTACATCTTAAGTAATAATCACGTCATCGCCAATAACAATGATGCAAATATCGGTGATCCGATTCTGCAACCGGGTCCTTTCGATGGAGGAATTAACCCTCAGGACCGTATTGCCCGTCTAAGCCGATTTGTCCCTATTATATTTGAACCCCCAATTCCCCGTGGCAAGCATCGAAACTTTGTGGATGCAGCCGTTGCTGAAGGAGAGTTCCACGACCTTAATCGGGAGATTTATTGGTCCGGTCATGTAAAAGGCTGGCATCGGAGATCCGATGTAAAAGTGGGAATGATCGTGAAAAAGACCGGCCGTACAACGAATTTTACATCCGGTCGAATTACAGCCGTTAATGCTACCGTCGATGTAAATTTTGGAGGTGGAAGGGTTGCCCGGTTCAGAGATCAGATCATCACTACCAACATGTCTGCGGGAGGAGACTCAGGATCACTGGTAACCACCCTTGATAATGTGGCGGTAGGTCTTTTGTTTGCAGGATCCCCCACGGTAACCATCCTCAACCAGATCGAGAATGTTCGAAGACTGTTGAGGGTTGAAGTTGCTGAAAAAGTTCTTTAACGAGAATTTTATAGGACTCTTTTTCATATAATGCAAGGGTTATCTTCGAAAAATAATCGAGCAAAATTTCTGACAATTCCCTTGCGATTTTTTAACATTCCGATTATAATGGAAACTAGGAAACTGAAATAAGTTTCTTGGTTTCCATTTTCTTTTGTACTTACAGCTTATGCCTATAAACCCAAATACGACAATAAGGAGTTTGATCATGGAGAAAAATCGGAGTCATGTAGAAATCGAGGTAAGGGAACGGTTGTTGGATGCGGCGCTGCTGGCCTTCAATGAAAAAGGGGCAAAGTTTACCCTGGATGACATCAGTAAGACCTTAAACATCAGCAAGAAGACCATTTACACTGTGTTTTCGGGAAAGAAAGAACTGATCGGGGAAATGATCGATCAGGGGTTCCGGGAAGTCAAGGAAGAAGAACGCCGTATTGTGGAGGACCCATTGCTCACCACGGTGGAAAAGATTCGAAAAATGGTGATTGTAATTCCCGATCGGTACCAGGCTTTGGATTTTCGAAAGTTCTCCACCCTTAAGGAAAGCTATCCCAAACTTTACAGAAGAATTGAAGACCATATTGAACAAGAATGGGAGATGACCATTGAACTCTTTGAAAAAGCCATGGAGGAAGGGGTTCTTCGAAAATTTCCCATTCCCATAGTAAAAACCATGATTGAGGCCTCCATGGAGCGGTTTCTTGAACGGGAAGATCAGGAAGTGTTTGACTATATAAAAGCCCTTGAGGCAATGATGGATATTATTATGAAGGGCATTGAAAAGGACGGTGGTGGCCAATGATGAAGCTTACCTTGCGGGAGAAAACCTCCTACGGAGTCGGAGCAGTCAGTAAGGATCTGGTCTATTCCCTTGTTGCCAGTTTTCTTATGTATTACTACAATGCGGTGTTGGGAATCTCCGCTACCTTTATTGGAGTGCTGTTTATGGTGGCCCGGCTGTTTGATGCTTTTAACGATCCAATTATGGGGGTGGTCATTGATAAGACGAAAAGTCGTTTTGGAAAGTTTCGACCCTGGTTGATGAGTGGAACCTTGCTTAACGCCATGGTGCTATACTTTATGTTTTCCATCCCTACCCATTTAACAGGAAATGAGTTGTTGATTTATGCATCCATCGCCTATATTATTTGGGGGGTTACCTATACCATGATGGATATTCCCTACTGGTCCATGATCCCCTCTATTACCGAACACGGAAAGGATCGGGAAAACCTGGCGGTTATTGCAAGAAGCGCTGCGGGTTTAGGGTTTGCCATTCCTGTGGCCCTGACCATGCTCTTAGTCCCTATTCTTGGAGATGGAAACGAGCGCTTGGGATTCAGTCGTTTATCCGCCATTATTGCTGTGGTCTTTATTATCGGCATTACCATTACCAGCTTTAATGTAAAGGAAAAGGTCCGGTCCGGCCAGAAAAATCCTTCGGTAAAGGAAATGTTCTACGCCCTTATCCGAAACGATCAGGCCCTGGTAGTGGTGGCTGCCATTGTGGTATTTAATGCATCCTTGTATCTGACCAATCAGCTGGCCATTTATTTTTTCCGTTTTGATATTGGAAATGCCGCTTTATTCGGGATTTTCGGCACCATCGGAGGGGTGGCACAAATTACTTCCATGCTGTTTATTCCTGCTCTTAGGAAAAAGTTCAGTGCTAAGAATATCTTTATCGGAGGAATTTTCACTACGATTTTTGGTTACGGTGTACTTTTTATGTTGGGAACCCTAAACATTACTAATATCGTTTTTTTAAGTGTGGCAGCGGTAATTATTTTCATCGGGTTTGGAATAGCCACGGTACTGACCACGGTGTTTCTTGCGAATTCTGTGGATTACGGGGAATGGAAAAATCAGCACCGAACGGAAAGTGTGATCTTTTCCCTTCAAACCTTTGTAGTGAAACTCGCCTCCGCTTTTTCCGTGTTGATTGCAGGGGTAGGACTGGATCTGATCGGCCTGGATGTGGCTGCCCCAGTGCAAGCGGAATCCACCTTATTGGGGCTGCGTTTGATTATGGTGGTGCTCCCTATGATCGGTCTTTTGATTTCCGTCCTGTTTTTTACGAAGTTTTATCGATTGTCCGAGGATAAGTTGGATGAAATCTCGAAGGATCTAAAAATTCGCAGAGAGGCGGAGATAGCCTTGAAGGGAGGGGAGCTTTGATGAGAGAAGAAATGATAACGAAGTTTCAGGAGATTTTTGATGAGGCTCCCCAATACAAAAGCTTTGCTCCGGGGAGGGTAAACCTTATCGGAGAGCATACGGATTATACGGGTGGGTACGTCTTTCCCCTGGCTCTGGATATCGGCACTTATGCTCTGGGGAGAAAGCGAAGGGACCGGAAATTTCGCTTTTACTCCATGAATGAACCGGAAACGGGAATCATTGAAGTGGATAAAAATTGGAAGTACCGAGAAAAGGATGATTGGGCGAATTATCCGAAGGGAGTAGTCCATATTCTTAAAAGTAATGGCTACACTATGGACGAAGGCTTGGATATTCTCTTTTATGGAAATATCCCCCGGGGCGCGGGACTGTCCTCCTCGGCATCCATCGAACTGGCCACGGGGGTGCTCCTTGATGAAATGTACGGATTTCAGATTGAGCGGACAAAACTTGTTACTTACTGTCGGGAAGCGGAAAATACCTATGTGGGTGTCAACTGCGGGATTATGGATCAGTTTATCATCGGAATGGCAGAGAAAAATCGGGGGTTGTTGTTAAATACCAAAGACTTAACCTTCCAACAGGTTCCCCTTCCATTGAAGGATTATTCGATTCTCATTATCAACTCCATGATCCGGCGCAGTCTGTGGGATTCCGGCTACAACCGTTGCATTGAGGATGCCAAAAGGGGTGAGAAAATCCTGAAAGACCAAGGGATTTCAACCCTCACGGAACTTACCCCAAGGGATCGGCCTTTGGTGGAAAAACACATCAAGGATCCCGGAATATATGGACGGATCAAACATATTATTACAGAAAACCACCGTACCCTGGAAGGGGTTAATTTACTAAAAAACGGGGATATTCAGGGTTTCGGGGAACTAATGCTGCAAAGTCATGAATCTCTGAAAAAGGATTTTCAAGTTTCCATTCCTCAGTTGGACACCTTGGTGGAAGATTCCATGAACCTCGGCGCATTGGGGGCCAGAATGACCGGGGCAGGCTTTGGCGGGTGCATCGTAACCATTGTACCGAAGGTCGGTGTGGAAAAATTTAAGCGAGCAATTATAAAGAACTACGAAAAGACCTATGGTCTTACTCCGGAGATTTACCTTGTAAACAGCAGTGACGGAGCAAAGTGTGAGAAAATCAATCGGGAGGTGAACAGTCAATGATTGAACGATGGATATTTGCCTTGGGAGAATATGGAAGAGAGAAAAAATTCTATCCTCAGGAGGATTTCGTTTTTGTGATTAACCGGATCTTAGAGATTCTGGAAATGGAAAGCATTGACATGGATCAAAGGGATAAGGGGATCTCCGAAGAGGCGCCGGATCTTCAGTTAATATTGGGGTCGATCCTTGATTGGGCGGCAGAAAATGGAGTGATAAAAGAGGATACCCCAACCCATAGGGATCTTTTGGATGCTAAGCTGATGGGAGCCCTGCTGCCTAGACCCTCCGAGGTAATAAGCACCTTTGAGGAGAACTATCAGTTAAGTCCAATCAGAGCTACGGAACAGTATTATCAGTTTTCCACTGATGGAAACTATATTCGGAAAGATCGAACGGATAATAATCGGCACTGGGTCACCCCGTCGGACTATGGAGAAATGGAAATCACCATTAATCTATCCAAGCCCGAGAAGGATCCGAAAACCATTGCAAAAGAAAGAAACTATCCTGCTTCAGGATATCCCAAATGCCTTCTTTGTAGAGAAAATGAAGGGTATTCCGGGCGGATCAACCATCCCGGAAGACAAAACCTGCGTCTGATTCCCCTGGTCTTAGAGGGGGAACCCTGGTATTTCCAATATTCTCCCTATCTTTATTATAACGAACACAGTGTGATTTTTTCCGAGGAACATCGACCCATGGTGATTACCAAGGGTAGTTTTCGACGGATGCTCCACTTTGTGGATCAGTTTCCCCATTACTTCATTGGATCCAATGCGGACTTGCCCATTGTGGGGGGCAGTATTCTATCCCATGATCATTACCAGGGGGGAAGGTATGTATTCCCCATGGAGAAAGCGCCGATAATCAAAGAATTCATCAATCTTCAGCATGGCCAGGTGACGGCGTCCTGGATTCAGTGGCCCCTGTCGGTGATCCGTCTTCAAGGAAACAGTCGAGAGGCCTTAGTAAACTGCGTAAACGAAATTCTGGAAGCTTGGAAAATCTATGAAGATAAGGGACTGGACATTCATCCCGCTACCGATTCAACACCCCACAATACCATAACTCCCATCGCCCGGAAAAAAGAGGGCTTTTACGAATTGGATGTAGTTCTTCGAAACAATCGAACCTCCGGAGAGTATCCTGAAGGAATCTTCCATCCCCACAGGGAAGTGCACGGGGTGAAAAAGGAAAACATCGGATTAATTGAAGTGATGGGTCTTGCAATTCTCCCCCCTCGACTGAAAAGCGAGATGGAATCCATCGTAAGGCACTTAGCAGGAGAGGAACTGTCTTCAGCGGAAATAAAGGGAATCGAAAAGCATGGGGAGATGATCGAGGAATTAAAAGAAGAGTGGCAGGAATTGTTAACGGCGGAAGCTCCCGAGGAAAAGCTTCTTATCAGAGCGGTGGAAAATGCCATTGGAAAACGATTTACCAAAGGCTTGGAACATGCGGGAGTCTTTAAGAACACGGCGGAAGGAAAATCCGGATTTTACCGGTTTATGAACCTGCTGGGCTGGAAGGAAAGGGATGTTCGATGAAAATACCGATGAATGAGGGATGGGGATTTACCGATGAATTTCATCCGGATTTACTGAAATCGTCATTTGATCAGGAAAGCTTAACAGCCGTAAGACTTCCCCATACCGCTGTAGAAACCCCCTTTAACTGCTTCGATGAATCCATCTACCAAAAAGTGATGGGCTATCGAAAAGTGCTTCGGCCGGATTTTTCCTGGAAGGAAAAGGCCCTGAACCTTACCTTTGAAGGGGCTGCCCATATGGCGGAGGTTTTCCTGAATGGTCAGCTGATCACCACCCACTACGGGGGCTACACTGCCTTTACGGTAGATATTAGCCCCCATATCCGCTTGGGGGAGGAAAACATTCTCGTAGTGAAATTGGACAGTCGGGAAAGTCTTAATATCCCCCCCTTCGGCTACGTTATTGATTTTCTCACCTATGGAGGGTTGTACCGGGAGGCATATTTGGAAGTGCTGCCGAAAACCCATGTGAAGGATGTGTTTGTTCGTACTGAAAACC